>CAYRJJ010000054.1:0-10830 GCA_964424515.1 uncultured Candidatus Finniella sp.
GTTGTTCGCAAGGACGTGGGAGTTCGATTCTCCCCGAGGGCACCAAGGCTTTGCGGGGAAATGCAAAAACCCCAGAGGCTCAAACTCACGCTAAGGCGTTGGTAATAAATAGTATGAGTTAAAAAAGTCTGCGAGAAATATTTTTTCCCTTTAAAAATATTTCTCGCAGACTTTTTTCAATATAAATTTTTAAAATCAATAACTTATCTTTCTTTCTACCGGGCGCCGCTTTTAATGCCGCTCTCAGTTGGGACTTTAGGATCTTACCATCCTATTATTAAATGCCTCTCTTTTTATCAACCGAAGCGTTCTCTTTTGTATAGGAAGCGACTTGATTTTCCAAGTCTTGAATCGTTTGGGAAATGTTGATCTCCTTATCAATATTTTGAATGTTCTCTTCCCAATTATTGATTTCCTGAAGATGTCTTTTCTGGTCAAGGATCATTGCCTTGCGTCGGTCCTCAGTGAGAGATTGTTGCGCCTCCTTGTAATAAGCAAGATGATTTTCAATATCTTCGACAGTTTGATCCCTGTTAATCTTGCTCTCAATTTCTTTTAGGGTCTCTTTCAATCTGCTGATTTGTTGAGTATATTTCTCTTGATCGCTGATCAGTTCACGAAGCGCTTCCGCAGACAGGGAATTTTTTAAACCCTTATAGTAAATAAGCTGATCCTCCAGGTCTTTAACGGTTTGGTCAATATGAATCTCTTTGTCCATGTTCTTGAGATTTTCTTTCAATAGACGGATCTGACGGATAGATCGCTCTTTGTCATTCATCCTTTCCTTTCGCTTGTCCGCCGTTAAGGATTTTTCCAAACTCTTGTAATACTCCAGCGCCTGAAGCGCCTTTTCCTTAGCGTCTTCGTTCTTTTCAGGAGCTTTTCCATAGGCAACCGTCTGATCTGCCAACTTTTTCTCCTGATTTGTTTGCTCATCGCTCTCTTGAGGGATATTTTCCAGCATCCTCATCTGGAGTTGTTTGATGATGGTTTCATACTGAAGGTTTTCCTGCGCACGCTCCTTTTTTACTTCCTCCAGAGCTTTGGGAGGCTTTTTCCCCAACATTTTCAGAATTATGGGAGCGCCCTGATTCGACCGAGGCGCCTTGTCGGGACTGCTCTTTTCAAACTCTTTTACTTTTTTATCCAGGTCTTTTATTTTTTTCAGGGACTTTTGAGCGTTTGCTATCAGATCTTTCATAGAGTTGACCATGTCTTGAGGCCACTCCTGATAACGTTCCGTCTCGTCAGGGGTTGGAAAAACGTGAAGCCCTAAAGCAACCATGATGATGAGAGGATTGCCTGTTTCAAGAGCTTCCCTCAAAAAATTATTGCCTGTCGCTATATCCTGCCAGAAAGCGCTTGCCTGTATGTGATCCGTCCTTATGGCGTCCGGGGCAGTCGGCTCCTGACGGCTCTGAATCCCAGTCACAGCAAGGATCATTAAAAAAACGCCACACCATACCCCGATTTTCATAACATCATCTCCCTGTTTTACTCATCTTATGACGGAAACCCTTAAAATCGAGTGAATGAACGCCTTAACCTGGCGCAAAAAAGCCGCCAGTCTTTGGAGACCGCCTTACCATGCATCACTTTTGACGTAGAGGGGTAAAGATGATAAAAGCATCCTGAAACAACTTACAAGAGGGGGGTAAGGATGTCAGGATTTAAAGGTATCGTAGAAGCCGTTGCGAAGGATTTACAGGCGCGACTCCCAAAATAAAGAGCTACGCAAAGACGCAAGTTAAGCGAATTATTCTTGAAATTCCAAGCCGCACCCATGGTTTTCAATATTATCTCCCACAATAAATGAAAAACAGGTTTTTTGATCTTTCGATCGGAGTTCCCAAATTCTCCGCTTTTCACCGCCAATGGGTAGGACTTAGTTCTTTATCATTATCATTTTTTTTGTGATACCTCTCGAACCCACCGAAGGCAGGCTTCCCGGTCAGGATGAAAGTTTTGATCAATCCACCAATCTTCGCAAAGTTTTAAAAGTTCTCCGAGTTTTGGGCCTGGTTTCAGTCCCATCCCAACCAGATCTTTACCCTTGACCGGAAACAAAGGAGCCTTCCACACCGTCGAAATTTTGAAAGCTTCAGCAAGAATCGAGGGCGCAGAGCTGGGGGACTGCACAGCAAGGCTCAGTATCGTCAAATCCTCAAAAAGCTCAACGCCATCATGATAGAGGTTTCGATAGATGGTCTGCTCTGAACTTGGGTATGCCTCAAGACGGTTGTGACAATAGCGGAGGTATTGCTTCTGCTCTCGAGAACGCCGCAAGCTTCTTGCAAGTTCTTCAACTTCAATGTGGGGCAAAGAAAGAGTCGCCAAACGACATAAAGCATTGGGGATCTTTTCAAGCTGGGCTAAAACCTTAAATGCCTTAACATTTAAGGGCCGGGGCAAAATAAAAGGGATAAGTCCCGTATTGTGCATTAGCATAAGGCTTGGCAACGGCAAGGGGGCCGCAAGCGACTTCAAGAACTCATGGCCAATGCGCTCGCGGGACAACCCCTTAAGTCCAGGGCAAAGGTCCGCGCAGGCTTGCAGCGCCTGCGGGTTAACAGGGCCATAGCCATACCAGGCGAGGAAACGGAAATAGCGCAAGATACGCAAATAGTCTTCTTGAATGCGCTGGGACGCATCCCCCACAAAACGGATGACGCCAGATTTGAGGTCTTCCAAGCCTCCAACATAATCCCGCACCGTCCCGTCTCTATCGGCATATAAGGCATTAATGGTAAAGTCGCGGCGTAAAGCATCCGCTTCCCAGTTTGTTCCATATATAACGCGGGCATAACGTCCGTCCGTTTCCCAATCCTGCCGAAGGGACGTAATTTGAAATGCCCGGCCTTCTACAACAGCTGTGACCGTTCCAAAGTCATAACCCGTGGGAATAGAAGTGATTCCAGCCTTTGTTAAGATCTCAATAACTTCATCGGGGGAAATGGGAACCGCCATATCAATGTCATGGGCGGCCATACCAAGAATGGCATCCCGCACGCATCCCCCCACAAAACGAACAAGTACGCCCCGATCCGCAAAAACCTGGATGAGGCGTTGCGTTATTTTATCCCCCATAAGAGGGAATTTTTTTAAATTGAGTTTCACCGCTGACGCTTTCAAAAGTTGCCTAAGGGGTCTAGAAATAATAAACTTTACATTTCTTGAAGAAATGTAAATGTTAATTTTTCTAGACCCCTAGGGCGTGTCATCAATTGAAGGATTTTGTGGCGAAAATGGTGGGTTTTGAGAACCGTATCGCAGAATACATTAAGGCGTATTTTTAGAAACGGAAGCGCAGAAAACCGCCATTTGCAGTCCAAAAGCCAATAATTGATGACACGCCCTAATATTTACTTATAACCCCATAGCATGCCGCATGAGACGTCGTTTCAATGGCGGGATTTGGTTGACAAGACCCAAGCCTGTATTGCGCAAAAAAGATAAGGCGCTGGAGTTGTTCGAGAACAAGCGCACCATGCCATCGCTCATTGCTAATATGGAAAGGGTATCCACGTAACGGCGGCGTTGATAATCTTGCAAAATATTTTTCGACCCGATATCAAGCCCTAAGCCTCTCGCTTTTCCAAGAACATCCGCCAGGGTTTGCGCATCCCGCCACCCCAGGTTCACCCCTTGTCCGGCCACAGGATGAACCGTATGCGCCGCATCCCCTACCACTGCAAGGCGATGGTCAATCGTGTTTTTCACAACCATGGCTCCCAAAGGATAAGACCACCGTTTTCCTGACAACTGGATATCCCCAAAATAAGGGAAGATCTTGTAAAGTTCCGCCGAAATAGCCGCGTCATCCAAGCCCAGGAGCCAGTTGATATCTTCTGAAGCGCCTGTCCACACAATGCCGGAACGATAAGTTCCCGTTGCAGGGCAGATCCGCAAAGGTAAAATGGCAAAAGGCCCCTGAGGCTGAAAAATCTCCCAGGCAGATCCGTAGTGCGGTTTTTCATGGCTGACATGGGCGATGAGGGCCATCTGCCCATACCGCCACCGGAGGGTCTTAATGCCTGCTTCATCCCGGGTCGGAGAAACCTGCCCTTCCGCGCCAATCAATAAGGATGCTTTAAGGATGCTGCCCTCACTTAAATGAATAACGACATTCTCCAGATTGCGTTCTGTTCGGGCCACAAGCGCAGGCGCCATCCAGGTAAGATGATGAGATACCTCACGCGCCCGATGAAAAATGCCCTGGCGCAAAACCCGGTTTTCAACGATATAGCCCATAGGAACGCCCCCAACATCCCGATGGTTATAATAAACCGCCCAGGGGGAACCCCGTTCAAAAACACGGATGTCAAAAATCGGTTCTGCAGCATGCTCAACTTTATTCCAAATGCCCAGCTTCTCAAAAATGAGCCTGGAGCCATAAGACACAGCTGTTGTACGGCCATCCAGATCAGGTTTTAGCAGATCTTCAGGAGATTCCCGGTCAATAACCCCGACAAAAAATCCCTGTTGAGCTAACGCAACCCCCAAAGTTCCGCCCACCAATCCACCCCCGACAATGGCAACGTCAATTTTGAATGTGTTTACCATGGCAAGCCTCCCAAGTGTTTCAATCCCCGATCCAGACTCACAAGCGTTTGTTCCTGTTGAGGCGTGTCGTCATAGATCCAGACATAGAAGACATACAGGAAGAGAGCAGAATAGGCACGCAGCCGGATGGGGTCCCAAAGGTTATTTCCTGCAACGCCACATTCTTTCAGGATGCGGGCAACCATCTTCATGAGATAGGGGCGCAAAGTCAACACTGTCAAAGGCATCGACGCCAAATCGCCCCACAAGCGCCGTATCGGCTCCCGATGAACCAAACAGGCGTCCAGATGGGCCATCACCATGTCTGTTAAACGATCCCGGGTAGATAAAATAGAGGCGGGCAAGGTTCCCATCGTCTGATTATGGATTTCCTCCATTAAAACCAGAACCATAAAGGCGGGATCTGGATAAAGGGACTTCAATTCAAGTGCGCTTTGCCCCGTTTCTTTTGCCAATTGATCAACGGTCAAAGCCGCCATACCTCCTTCAGCCGCCAGTTTCCAAATCGCCTGCTCATTCATTGAGACAATTCCTGCCCTCTCTGGATCGCCGCCCTCACAGCTGTACAGGTTAACCTGGCTAAAGCGTCACCTTGGTCAAAGGCATTCAGGGCTGCCGCGGTTGTTCCGCCGGGGCTTGTTACGCGCGTGCGTAAATCCGCCGGGGCGCCGGGTGAATGCTGGAGCATGGCTCCCGCTCCTATAGCCGTTTGTCGTGCCAAACCCATCGCCACGTCCGGCGGTAATCCACACGCGACGCCTGCAGCTGCCAAACACTCCACCAGTCGAAAAAAATAGGCAGGGCCGCTGCCGGATACGGCTGTAACTGTATCCATCAGACTTTCCTTATCAAGCCAAATAACCTTTCCCGAAGTTTCAAAGACAGCCTGTCCCAAAGCCCTATGCTGTTCACTTAAAGGGCGCCGGGTTACAAGAACGGCCATCCCCTGCCCTACCGTCATCGGAAGGTTTGGCATGGCCCGAATGATATATTCTTCTTCTCCCAGGTCTGTATGATAGGCGCAAAGGGAAATCCCCGCCACAATGGATAAAAATAAACGCCCCTGCCCGGAAAACCGTCGATAAAGCGGCAGAATTTCAGGAAGGGTTTGTGGTTTTACGGCAAAGATAATCATATCAGGAGCATAATTTTCAGGCAACGATGTGATATTCGGCAAATATTGGGGGTGCGAGGGATCAATGACAACAACATCAAAGGGGGCTTTTGCGTACTCCCACCCTTGCTTTAAGGCATCACCCATCACACCGCAACCAACCAGAAGAAATTTAGCCCGTTTCATGTTAGCCCTCCTTTCTCCTTTAATTGTAACACAAGCAGTGACAATGGCGATGCCCATAATCATCAAGATCGTTTTCTCAAGAAGCTGAGTAAGAATAAGTTACCGTTTATTCTTGCTCAACTCCTAAGCTTCCCCAACAGTATCAATCAACCCTATTTGCAAGGCATCCCGGGGGGAGGTATCATGGGTTAGCAAAGTTCCAAAGACCGGGTAAAATGTTTCACATTCTCCAATAATGGTATCCATCAACTCCTCTATGCAGGGAATCACAGTTTTGGGTTTATGATTCTGTAAGGACAGCGCATAGCGGAAAACAATCCACTGGTCCTCTACCAAATCAAAGTGGCCCATCCATAACCGGCGGTTAATCAACGTCAATAATTCATAGATGCCGGCCGGCAAAGATTCAGGAACTTTTAAATCTAAAAAACAAGCCAGGTAAAATAAATGAGACTCCGCTTGCCAACAGAGATGAAATCGATATTCTCCCCAATGACCCGGGATATCGATGACCAATTCATCGGGGCGCAACCGCTCCCAACTCCACAACGACTCATCCGCAATCTCTGCTGCGACGTTCAAGGGGTCAAAATTTTCTGTTTTTTTTCCCGTAATCATTAAGTTAGAACTTTTCTTTATTAAATAAAATCTTGTAAGGCATCATCCCTTATTTTGAGCTTATTTTCAAGCACTGACAATTCGCATAATACGCCAACAGACATTGGGACTAAACACATATAATTTCCGGCTCATAATGGCTGTTTACATAAGTTCTGCATCAAAAAGATCAAAATACGCCAAGGTCAACAATTTGAATATTGACAAAAACCTTAGTCTCTATCATTGGATAGGAGGCAAGAATAAGGACATATTCCTCCCTTCCCAGTAGCCACGGTCTACAACATAAAGTAACGTACCTCTTGCCGTTCGCCCTCGCGCGTGAGCTGGGCTTGAAAAGCTGCTCGCGAAGGGCAAATACCCGGACGGAGCAAGAAATTACCTGAGAGGGTGACAAATGACCAAAAGTGGATGAAACCTACAGGCAGTATTCTTGATGCCTTATGATTCTTTTGGGCGCTGAAGAGGGGGAATGCTTTAAATATATATTGATACCTGTAACTGATTTATGTACAATAATTCATTACAGGCACCAAAATAAGGATGCTTAAACATGTTAAAACGGGTTGTTCATAACATTCGCTCCTTTTATAGGGACATTTTGCCGCAAAAGCTTGACATAAACTCGACTCCCCCGACGCCCCCCTCCACGTTCATTTTTAGCTGATTTTCAGGAATTTTCACCAAATCTGTATGTAGTGAGAGCTACAGAGATCTATCATGAATTAACTTTAGAAATGATCCTGGAACTAAAAGAAAGATTTGTATATTCAAAAGGAGAGGCGGAAGAAGAAGTATATCTTGCCCCCATCATAGCCTGCGCCCTTCCCCGCATTGATGTTCAAAAACTTAATGAAAAAGCATGCAAGGACGAATGCCTTCAAGAGATATTGATGATTCAGTTTCAACTGAAAGTTTTGGAGCAACTTTTCTTGTTCTGTGAAGAGAAGGCTGCGGTCAATCTTATCCTTACTATGAGTGACTCAAATTTGGATTATTTGGAAATGTACCGGGATTTCTTTATTTCGGAAGAACAAGTCATCACAGCAAGAGGGGAACACACAGAAGTTGTGATTCCAACAGATGTGGAGACCTATAATAAAGTCATTGATTTTATGGATGAAGTTGACAAATATGTCTGTCAAACTTTATAGCGCGAGCAAAAAGACAACCCTATCTTTCAGGAATATTTAAGAATGCATTTTTTATCGGCGTTTTAGCAAGCCTATCGGCAAAAGCGGCGTCAGCGACAGGAAAAAGCTTCATTGACTAGGGCAGCCTTTAAATATTTGATAAATTATTAAATTTTATAAGAAAATTTACAGTTGCACAGAAAGATGAAAGGCAATAGATTAAGTAAATCTTTAAGGCTTCCTTAAAATTTGATGATGATGCGCTTTGCTTTTTTTTTCAACATCATCTATAATATTGAAAAATAATAAAGAAATTTATAAAATTAAATATACTTACTTTAATGAGAGTATACCAAGCGCGGTCGTTTTTTGAGATTTTCAGCATTCTCCGATCCCGTTCCTCCTCGCGCGTAGAGAGCAAAGCGAACGAAGTCGAAGGCGGACGAAAAATGGGAAAATTAAAAAACATCAATTTATGCAAGAGTTTAGTATAGTAGATTCAAGGGCTGACAAAGCAATTGCATATAAGTTTTGAGGCGGCCTTTTCACCTAGACAAAAGAAGAGCATATATTGTATGGAACACGAGAGCTTACGAAAGCAAAAAATCTATTAATCAGCATGATGATAATTTCTTCATAAAAATTGCGCTCGGATGCCAGCAAGAAAGATTCATTTAAGAAACTGTTGGTAATGCGACAGGCTTTTCATAAAAATAAGATATATTTTCTTTTTTTTAAAAAGCTTAAAAGAATTTTAACCAATTAGCGATAAATTGAAATTGAAATCAAAAATTTTTTAAGGGGTGTAATATGAAAGAAAATTACTTTAAATCAGTTGTTATGATTGAACGCCTCCACCGTCTTTTCTTAGAAGTCGTCAAGATTGAACTGGATCGCATGAAGATCCGGGACATTAATAACGTCCAGTGTCTCGTGCTTTATAACGTTGGGCGGGGTCAAGTCACCGTTGGGGAACTCACCAACCGGGGTTATTATCTTGGTTCCAATGTCTCTTACAACTTGCGCAAGATGGTTCAAAATAGCTATTTGCTGCAAGAACCAAGCGCCCATGACCGTCGTTCCAGCCATGTAAAACTGTCAGAAAAAGGCATAAAATTGCACGACAAGCTGGACGAGTTATTCACGATGCATGCAAAAGCCCTTGCGCATGAAGGGATTGACGCTGACAAAGCAACCCAGCTAGATAACATGCTCACCAACCTTGAAGGCTTTTGGACAAGCTTGTTAACACGCGATTTGCGACGCTAACTACACGTAATTTTGATCCTGGTACAAGAGTTCACTTTTATAACCACATACCCTGCCCTGACGCAGGGCAGGGTCGTATCCAATTTTCAAATGCCTTGATCTTTCAACCTTGCTTCTCTTAACAAATCACAAAAGGGAAATAGCTTCTATCTGCCGGGCTTTGGCCTCATTATGCCAGGACGCAAGTCCCTTCAGATCCTGGCGCCATGCTCCTGATTCCCCTCTTGAATTTTTTCTAACTTCAAGGCAGTGTGGGGAAATAGTTGAATCCACGGAGTCCATAAAAAATAATGTCCCTTTTCCTAGCCATCCGTATTCACCCTGAGGGGTGGCGTTTTATTGGTATTTTCGCAAGCCTTGCCTTTGCCTTATTTTTTGTATTTCAGCCTCTTGGATGGCTGGCAACCATCCTGACCGGCTGGTGCGCTTATTTTTTTCGTAACCCCAAACGGATGACGCCCACCCAGGAGGGCTTGATCATCAGCCCTGGAGACGGGATTGTCTGCGCAGTCAAAAACCTAATCCCTCCTCCTGAATTTGGTATGGGCAAGGCCCCGCACCGCCGAATCAGCATTTTCTTAAATGTGTTTGATGTCCATGTGAATCGTTTACCGATAGGGGGGAAAATTATTAAATCTATCTACCAACCTGGACAGTTCTTTAACGCGGCCCTTGATAAAGCCAGTGATTATAATGAACGACAATCCCTCGTTATTCAATTAGCTGATCAGACTAAAATCGCTGTTGTCCAGATCGCTGGTCTTATCGCACGCCGAATCGTGTGTAACGCTAAAGAAGGCGATGTGATGAAAACGGGGGCTGTATTTGGGTTGATCCGCTTTGGCAGCCGTGTGGATATTTACTTGCCTGAAAACGTTTATCCTCTTATTATTGAAGGACAACGTATGATTGGAGGAGAAACGCTCATCGCTGATCTCGGTACAAAAGCAATCACTCAAAAGACTATCCGCGAAGGAATTTGCCACTAATGGCCTGGAAGCGGAAATCGCCCGTTCCTATGGATTCTAAACCCGATAGCAAGCCAAAAAAACGCAACCTCACAACCCGGCTACCCCGTCTTGCGAAGCGCCCACTCCAGGGTTATTCTTTACCTGCCATGTTACCTAATATGGCTACAGTCCTTGCTCTATGCACAGGATTGAGCGCCGTTCGCTATGGGCTACTGGAGCGGTGGGAGTGGTGCGTAACCGCTATTCTTATTGCTGGAATCCTGGATGCGGTAGATGGGCGACTGGCCCGTTTTCTCGGCAGCACAAGCCGCTTTGGCGCAGAGCTTGATTCTCTTTCAGACTTTATCAGCTTTGGCGTCTCTCCCGCTTTGGTCATGTATTTCTTTACGCTTCATCAATGGGGCGGGTTTGGCTGGGCGCTTGTCTTACTGTTTAGCGTCTGCATGGCTTTACGCCTTGCTCGCTTCAATACCCGCAGTATTGAGGGCACAACCCCTTCCTGGTCAGCAGCCTATTTCACAGGAACGCCTGCTCCGGCTGCCGCAGCCTTGGCCATTAGCCCCCTTACCATGTCTTTTGAATGGTCATACTCATTTATAACCAGCCCCTTCTTCTGCGGTATCATTCTCTTTGCTGTTGCTTTTTTGATGGTCAGTCCCATACCAACATTTTCTTTGAAGAAGGTTCACATCCCCCATACGTATGTATTGCCCCTCATGGTGATTATCGCCCTATCTACAGCCGCTTTATTTAGCAAACCATGGTTAACGCTGACTCTCATTGCTATTGGATATGTCAGCACATTTCCATTCAGCATTATGTCTTATCGTAAAACCGCAAGAGAACAAGAAGCAAGGCAGGAGAGGGAGTAGGGCGTGTCATCAATGATCGGCTTTTGGACTGCAAATGGCCGTTTTCTGAGCTTCCGTTTCTCAAATACGCCTTAAGTATTCTGCGATACGGTTCTCAAAACCCG
>CAYRJJ010000055.1:0-10294 GCA_964424515.1 uncultured Candidatus Finniella sp.
ATTTTGCCACAGGTAAATCCGCATCGCTACACTAGGGGGGGTGAGCAATTACATATTTATGTCATTGCGCAAAATGATGATCCCACTCTCAAAAGCTGCGCTACAAGGCCCGCAAGTCCTTTTTACCAAGTATCCGGCAATGGTACTGCTCATATTGACATGTCAACCACGAATGCTTCCACAAACATTAACGGGACAACGGCTTTCCAGCGATGAAGGGTAAGATTATTTTTATAAATCATTATAGATACGGACCTTCAAAAACATATGGGGCGGAATTTAAACCCGCGAAGGAATCGCCCCCTTGCCGGTTTCCAAATTCCCCACCGTATGTTTTTTGTCTCCAAAAGTGGCTGATACATCATGGCAGCATCTTGTACTGTCTGCCTTTTCTTTCATTTTGCAACGGTCTTCGGGTTGATCGTCTATTTTTGGGAAAGGCTCTTTAAGCTTTCTTGACTATTTTGGATTGCCCGGCGCCCTGCCTCTGTGGTTCGGGAGCATGCAGGTAATACTTGTTCCAGTTCCTCCTTTGATGGTAGGCCAATATATCTTATTCCACCCCACCATGGGGCTAAACACCTAACCCGTTGGAAAATAAGGTTAGGTGAAGAGGGGCATAGGAAAGATTTGCGGGCAAGCCATCATGATCGCCCCTACCGTCATTTCTCAGGATTCTATGAGGGAGCATTTTAAGGCTTTAATTGATGACACGCCCTAGGACGCAATGAAGGCATTACAAATAACTGGGACGGATGGCGAAGAGCTTCTCTACTTTTTTCACCGCTTGTTTGGAAACGACAAGGATCAGGCGGTCATGCACCCGGATACTGCTTTTTGCAGGCGCAACGATAATTTCATTATCTCTCATCAATGCGGCCACCATGACGGCGCCTTTGATATCAATGTCGTCTACGGTTAAACCAATGATGTGAGATGTCTCCCGGGCTTCAGCTTCAATGATTTCTACGCTGCCATCCCGTAAAGAATGGGCGGAACGAATGCGGCCCTGGCGAACATGCTGGAGAATTGTTGATACGGATATCGCTTGGGGACTAATGACAGCGTCAATGCCTAATGAAGTTACCAACGGTGAATAAGCCATATTATTTAAAAGAATAAGGGCTTGCCGGGCGCCATTTCGTTTCGCCAAAAGTGATGCCAGGATATTAACTTTATCATCATCGGTCACAGCAACGATCGTTTCTGCAGCTTGAACGTTGGCCTCAGACAAAACTTCCGCATCAAGTACATCCCCGCATAAAACTTCCGTTTGTTTGAGATGCCGGGCCACATATTCTGCACGCACTTGATTTTTTTCAA
This sequence comes from uncultured Candidatus Finniella sp., assembly GCA_964424515.1. Taxonomy (GTDB): domain Bacteria; phylum Pseudomonadota; class Alphaproteobacteria; order Paracaedibacterales; family VGCI01; genus VGCI01. The sequence goes on from CAYRJJ010000055.1 coordinate 1,324, forward strand.
TAATCCGTGTGATGACGTCAGGTTGATTTTCTTCAATATCCGCCACCAACGTCATGCCAATGTTGCCGCCTCCCATCACAATGACCCGGCGGGTAGCCAAATCGGCAAAACCAAAGGCGCTCATTGCGGCCACCGTTTGGGTTTGGGATACAATAAAGTAAATCTCATCTCCCGGCAACATGTGGTGATCCCCGGTCGGGATAAAAACATCTACGCCCCGCACAATACAGACGACGACAAGATCGAGCCTGGGAAACAAACCCGGGAGCAAGCGCAAAGGCGTATTTAAAATGGGGGCATTGCTCAGGCACCGTACCCCGATAACCTTGATCTGATTCGCGCACAAGGGGATAACATCAAAAGCGCCGACGACCTTGATACTGCGGCTAATAGCGCGGGCGACTTCTACTTCAGGAGAAATAATATGGTCAATTGCCAGATTGCGGTTACTAAACAGGCTCGACCAATAAGGATCCAGATAATTTTGATTACGGATGCGCGCAATTTTGGTTTCTACCCGAAAAAGGGAATTTGCGACTTCACAAGCAACAATGTTAACCTCGTCTGACCCCGTTACGGCAACGATCAGATCGGCGCCAGCTGCTCCTGCTTGCTGGAGGACATCCGGATGGGAGGCAAACCCCACCACAGGTTGGACATCTAACGAATCTCCGATTTTACGCAAAAGTTCCGCTGATTCATCGACAATCGTAACATCGTTTTCCTCCACAGCCAGGTATTTGGCAATATTAAAGCCAACCTGACCCGCGCCCAGGATAATGACCTTCATGCAATTCTCAATTCAGGATCGGGATGGCGTGCAGCAATTTCGTCCTCCTGGTAGCGTCCGTCATGAACGCCCAAAGCCCGTAATTTCCGATGGAGAGCAGAACGCTCCATGCCAACAAAACGTGCCGTTTTTGAAATATTTCCTCCAAAACGGTTCACTTGAGCCAACAGATATTCCCGCTCAAATAACTCGCGCGCTTCGCGTAAAGGTAATACGACGATATTCGGGGTATGAGAGGAAGAGGCGAGCGACGTATCAGACCGTACTTCCGGTGGCAACATTTCTGCGCGAACGTCTTCACGAGGATCCCCGCTTACCATAATTAATATCCATTCAACGACGTTTTTTAACTGACGCACATTGCCTGGCCACGGGTAAGACTGCAAAATGACCATGGCTTCTTCACTTAAACGGCGGGGAGGACGCCCATGAGCCATCGCGGACTGGGCCATAAAGTGGTAAAATAAATCAGGTATATCGGTTACCCGTTCTTGTAGAGCGGAAACGTGGAGGGGGACAACGTTCAACCGGTAGTAAAGATCTTCTCGAAAATGCCCATCCTGAATCATTTGGGAAATATGAGCGCTAGAGGATGCCATTATGCGAACATCCACTTCAATCTTTTGGATATCTCCAAGGCGCGTAAAGAATTGGTCTTGTAGTACGCGAATGAGCTTACTTTGAGTGGGTAAAGGGAGATCTGTCACTTCATCCAGGTATAAAGTTCCATTATGAGCTTGCTCTAACAGACCAATTTTTCGGGGAACAGTTGGGTCTAGTCCCACAATTTCCGTTCCGAACAACTCAGCTTCCAGGCGATCCGGGTGTAAGGCCGCGCAATTCAAAATAACGAAGGGCCTGTCTGCCCGACGAGATAAGGCGTGGATTTTTCGAGCGATAATTTCTTTGCCCGCTCCCGAAGGACCGACAATCAAAATCCGGCTATTGGTTGGCGCAACACGCTCAATTGTTTGACGGATGGTTTGCATGGAAGGAGAGGTGCCTACCAAATCATCATGGTCCCCAACCTTAACTTTTAGATCGGCGTTTTCGCGCTTCAGACGGGCGGACTCAATTGCACGCTGCGTTACAAGCAACAACCGGGCGCTTTGAAATGGTTTTTCGATAAAGTCATAAGCCCCGTTTTTAATAGCCGTCACAGCTGTCTCAATCGTTCCGTGTCCACTGATCATGATTACGGGAACATACGGATGATCCCGCTTAATGATCTCAAGAATTTTTAACCCATCGCGGTCACTGTCTCCCAACCAGACATCCAGGATGACAAGGCTGGGTTGACGAGCTTTAATCGCTTCTAACCCGGTGGATCCATCAGCCGCCGTGCGGGTTATATATCCTTCGTCTTCCAGAACGCCAGAAACAAGGCTCCGGATATCAGCCTCATCGTCGATAATTAATATGTCATGAGCCATAGTATTGCTCTACTTTTCTAAATCATTTTCAAGCGAAACGGGCAACTCAATGGTGACCTTTGCTCCCCCTAAGGAACAATCGCCTAATTCCAGTTTGCCACGATGATCTTCAACAATTTTAGCAACAATTGCGAGACCAAGGCCAGTCCCTTTTGTATGGGTTGTGAAATAAGGTTCTGTCAAGCGCTCACGCCCTTCTTTTGGAAAACCAGGGCCATTATCCTCCACAACCAGCAAAACATTTTCATTCCCAACCGTAAGGGTTAAGGAAATTTGAGCGGAAGAGGGATGATCCGCTACAAAAGTTTCTAATGAATAGTAGGCTTCTAACGCATTAATTGCATTCTGTAACAAGTTTGTTAAAAGTTGACTGATTTGTTGAGCATCACAGCGTACCATAACTGAATAACCGGGAACTTGCAACTGAAACGCAATAGAGGGCAGGGCCTGTTTTTGTAAAAAAACAGCCTGGCGACAAATTTCAACGATGTCTTCTTCTTTCATAACCGGATCTGGCATCCGGGCGAATGAGGAAAATTCCGTAATCAAATTTCCAATCTGCCCGACTTGGCGTACAATGGTCTCGATACATACCTGAAAAGTTTGGGGATCGGAGGTAATTTCTTTCAAATAGCGCCGCTTCAAACGCTCGGCAGATAATTGAATAGGGGTAAGGGGATTCTTTATTTCATGGGCGATGCGGCGGGCGACATCCGACCAGGCTGCTTTTCGCTGAGCGCTTACTAACGCTGTTACATCATCAAATGTGATAATATATCCCGTAACAAGTTCCTGTTCCTGTTGAACAATAACAGAAACTTGCAAAATACATGCCAATCCCCGCCTGACAAGGGTTACCTGCTCATTCAACTGTTGGGGAACCTGGCTAACAGCCTTATCCAGAAGAGGGCTTAACTCCATTGCGATGGTATTCAATTTCTTTCTTTTTATTTTTTCTAAAGGTACGGATAATAACGCCGCTGCCCGATGGTTCACAAGGTCAAGGCGTTTTTTTTTGTCCAAACGGATGACGCCTGCCGAAATTTGGGCTAACACCGTTTCAATAAACGCGCGTCGCCGGTCAATCTGTATATTGGCGTCAATCAACTCTTTTCTTTGCGTGTTCAGTTGAGATGTCATCCGGTTAAAAGCTTGGGCCAAGTTTCCAAGTTCGTTATTCATCGATCCTTCAGAGGTTACCTGAACGGTTAAATCCCCCTGACTGACTTGTTCTGCGGCCACGATCAAGCGGGTAATGGGGCGCATCAGGAGGTTTGCAATGGTTAACCCCCCCCAAATCGCTGCCAATAATAGCAGCAAAGCGACAGCGGCAAAAAACAGGATAAAGGTTAATTGAAGGGAGGCGCTCTGTTCGCCTAAACGATCGTATTCCTTCACAGCTCCTTCTGTGCGGGCTACGTGCTTTAAAACGGCTTTATCGGTTAATTTTCCAAGGTAAAGATACGTATCCGTTAAGGGATCCAGGCTCACCAGAACACGCACCCGGTCAATAGACTCTTTTCCCAAGTCAGCCAAAAAAACCATTTTTTCGCCTGATTGAACAACATGAATATACCGATTCAAATCCAGGTTCTCAAATTCAAATGAAAAAGCCAGTAAAGACCGGGCAACAACCTGTTTGTTCCCGTTTAAAACAACAACCTCGCTCAACCTGCGGTAATAGGCTATATCTGTCAGGATACGGGAAAATGTTTGGGGGTCAGCCATCAAAGCAACCATTTGCGGCGCCAGTTCCCGTACGATATCTGTCGCATCATGCCTAATGGTTTTCTTATGTTCTTTCAGGTAAGAATCTACGACTTCTTCCGCTTCGGAAAGCGCAGCGCGGACAGGCTCCCCAAACCAGGACTGAACGCCAATATTAATAAAGATCGCCGCAAAACCAGCAACCAGGATCGCCGGGATAATCGTAATGACTGAAAACAACCCCACAATTTGTACATGGAGTTTTGATCCCGCCAGCCCGCGTCGCCGCTCTACCCAGAGTTCGACCAGGCGTTTGGCGATAATGACGGCCAGCAACAGCATGAGGGTCAGGTCAAGATAAATAAAAGGTAAGACGCGCGCCGATTTATCCGTAAAAGACTTTCCACCTGCCAAGACCAGAAAAGTCCCCACAACAGACAGAAAGGCAGCTATGCTGAGTCCTGCTACCAAACGGCGGGATAAGGTGTAGTCTTGCGCAAAACGAACAAATGAGAGAGAAATTCTTTGAAAGAAAGGAGAGGGCGTGGTCATAGAAATAAGGAATAACCTCCCTGCTTGATAGAGGGGACGCGCCTCATTCTAAAATATCCGAGAGTTCCCGGCCAGGCATATTTTATAAAAGTAAGGTTACGACACGCATACCCATACGGCGGGTCATTCCTAAAAATCACGCGCATCTATGCCTAATTCAATTAATTTCTTACGTAACGTATTCCGGTTGATTCCTAAAATTTCCGCAGCTTTCTTCTGGTTTCCCATAACGGCTTTCAGGGTCGTTTGTAATAAGGGGCGTTCCACCTCCTGCATAACGCGTTCATAGAGACCTGTTGTCGGAAGGTCACCATCATGGGCAGCAAAATAATTCTTTAAAAAAGACTCTACCGTCCCTGAAAGCCCTATCCTGGACGGGAGAGGGGAAACGTTAGTCTGTGTTGGGTGTAGCATGATAACATAAATACCTTAGCAACTTTAAGCATATAAAGGACGGTAAAACTCATTAATCAGGTTCGTCATAGCCACAGCTGCGTCCACCTGGTTGACGGCAACACGGAAGTCTGCTGACCCGTTTAATCCCTTACTGTACCACCCCACATGTTTTCGGGCAATCTTTACGCCCGTACTTTCTCCGTAATGGGACAATATTTCTTCAAAGTGCTCCAGAATAATCCGATGTTGATCCAAAAGCGGGGGATCCATCAAGCGTTCCCCTGTCTTTAAATAGTGCCCGACCTGGTTGATAAACCAGGGTCGGCCATAAGCTCCCCGTCCGATCATGACGCCATCAGCCCCGCTTTGCCGCAATAAATTTGCTGCATCTTCAAGCGTGACGACATCTCCGTTTCCAATGACAGGGAGGCGGACGGCTTCTTTGACTTTGGCAATAAAATCCCAGTCTGCGGAACCATTGTAAAGCTGACAACGGGTGCGCCCGTGAATGGTCAGCATTTGAATGCCAGACTCTTCGGCAATCCTGGCAAGTTGAGGCGCATTCCGGTTCGCATCGTCCCAGCCTGTGCGCATTTTTAAGGTCACAGGCAGTTTTACAGCCTTTACCGTCGCTTCTAAAATTTTTCCCGCTCGTATTTCATCGCGCATTAAAGCGGAGCCGGCATAGCCATTGACAACCTTTTTTACGGGGCAACCCATATTAATGTCAATAATCTGAGCGCCCCGGTCTTCGTTAAGCCTGGCAGCTTCCGCCATAACATCCGGCTCGCAGCCTGCTAACTGAACAGCCATCGGGAATTCATCCGGCGACTTTTGGATCATGCGTAACGACTGGCGGGTTTCCCGGATCATCGCCTGGCTCGCAATCATTTCTGAAATGACAAGACCGGCTCCCATGCGTTTGACAAGACGGCGGAATGGCATATCCGTCACCCCCGACATCGGGGCTAGAATCACGGGCATTGAAAGAGAAAGGGCGCCAATTTGAAGGGTCATAACCATGATTTCAGATGAAGGGTTGATATGGGTTGAGACGTACACCGTCTTCGTTTTATTTTCAAGTTTAAAATCAACCTGTTAGATTTTTTCCTACTCATGACGGAAGATACAAGAACCCACCCTCAATATTAAGTACAAATTCAAGATTAATACTTGAATTTGTACTTAATGCTGTTTTATCATTCAGCAAGCTATTTTTAACGCAGGAAACCCATGATGTATACAAGGGAAATTGAAGGAATTCTCAAAGGAGTTGCCAGAACCTTTCCAGCTGTATTTTTAACTGGCCCACGGCAAAGTGGTAAAACAACGATTCTCAAAACTCTTTTTCCTGAATACAAATATATTTCTTTGGAAAATCCATCTACTTTAGAACAAATCCAAGAAGACCCGATCGGTTTTTTAAGCAACCCGGAAGCCAAATGGATTATTGATGAAGCCCAAAATTTTCCAAAACTCTTTTCTTATCTTCAAGGTATGCTCGATGAAAGTCCGAAACACGGGAAATTTTTGCTATCAGGATCACAAAATTTTCTGCTACACGACAAAATAAGCCAAACTTTAGCTGGCAGAACGGCAATTTTACAATTGATGCCGTTGAGCTACCGAGAAATTTCCGCCAATGATCTTCATCCAGATTTATGGAACCTCTTGTATTATGGGGGGTATCCACGTCCTCGATATGAAAAACTGAACTATGGCATTTGGTTTAATGGATATATGCAAACCTACCTTGAGCGGGATATCAGATCTCTTATTAACGTAAGAGATCTTGTCCTTTTTCAGCGTTTCATCAAGATGTGCGCTTATCGCCATGGACAGTTGCTTAATTTGAGTAGTTTAGCCGTTGATTGTGGTATTTCCCAAACGACGGCGCGGGACTGGTTATCCCATCTTGAAACATCTTATATCCTTTTTAGGATACCCCCTTACTTTAAAAACTTTAACAAGAGGCTGGTTAAAACCCCGAAACTATATTTCTATGACAGTGGCCTGCTTTGTCATCTTGCGGGTATCGAGTCTTCGGAACACCTCAGCAATCATTCCATGCGGGGAGCTATTTTTGAAGGTTTTTTAATATCTGAAATGCTTAAGTCTCAAATGAACAAAGGTAAAGTCCCTGCGGTTTATTTTTGGCGGGACCATAAAGGATTAGAAATTGATGCTGTTACTGAATCTGCGCAAACCATCCATTTTTATGAATTCAAGTCTTCTCAAACATGGCATCGGGAATATCTTGATGCCCTGCTTAAAGTGGGTGAACTGGCCAAAGAAAACACCCTGACAAAAACTCTTGTGATGGCTGGCGAAAACACTTTTCAGTCACATAATATCCGCATTACCGGATGGCAGGAGTTTTTGCGTGATTTCTAGAAGCTCAGTTTCCCGCTTTTCTAAAGAATGTAAGAAAAGAACCATTAATCACTGCCGCATTACGATACAGCAAGCTGAACGCCGACCCCATAACAATTAATGGCATTCCCGACGTCACTTCCCCATGGGCATTACAGCAATTGGACTGCAAGGGACTTTTGAGGGGTTATGGTTTAACCCCACATTAACGAATTAAAGCTTATTATGGGAAAGTAAAAATATGTTTTAAAACAAACAGGAGGACTTTATGTTACCAAAGAGGTTATTTTCTATCCTAAATGTTACAATGATGACTCTCACCCTAGCGCATACTCATGCTACGGGCGCTAAAGGGGCGCTAAGTCCTGAAGACCGAGGGGTTCCTAAACGCAACCTCAAACCTGATAATTCATGGATTAGGAAGGATACGAAACCGGATCCAAAACCGTTAACATGTGATAATACTTTTCATAATAAACCCGCTGAATATCCTGAGAGAGTTGAGGTTCCTGAAGAAAAACGTTCATGGAACCCCCCCGCATACCCGGATTATAAACCTGCCTACTATCGTTCCCTCAGTCTTAAAGACCCTAAAGATCCCAGTAAAGACCAGCCATGGGCTGATCCGGAAAATAAGTTTGATGCTAAAGATTTAAGCAACCAGGGGATTCCCAAAAATCCCTGTGGACGTACCGGCATCTCAGGACAAGGGCTCCTTGGAAAATGGGGAGAAAATTGGGCTGCGGATCCCGTTATTACGCGGTACGATCCTAAAACAGGCAAGCTTTTGGTTTTACTTATTAAGCGCAAAGATGGTTACTGGGCTATCCCAGGGGGAATGGTTGATCCCGGAGAGACAAAACTGAGCGCCACTGCCGCACGTGAACTTAAGGAGGAGACAGGGGTAAGCGTCAATATGGATAATGCCAAGGAAATTTACGTAGGGATGGTTGATGATTTCCGCAACACGGACAACAGCTGGATGATGACTAAAGTCTATCATTTGCATTTAGATCCCCAACAATCCGCAAAGATCGCTAAACAGCCTTTAAAAGCTGAGGATCCGGAAGAAATATCCGGCATACAGTGGGTTCCTTATGATGATAAGCGCTTATCAAATCTCTTTGCGAGCCATACCCAATTTATCAAGTTAGCCTTCGGTTCCTTGCCAAAAGACGCTAAAAGCCCGCAAGCTCGGGAAGCCTATGACCTCATTACCCGGAACAAAGACCAAAGGGAACAAGAATCTGAAACAGCGAACCGGGAGAGAATTCAAGCGCAACAGCTTAAAGAAACCAAAGATACAAAAGACAATCTTGCGGCTTTAGGGACAGACCAGCAAAAAACCAACTTTAAAACCGCAAGAGATAAATTTTTAGAACTGGAGAAAAACAATAAAAAATAATAGAAAAGCATAAAAGGCTGCATTGACCTCTCCCCCGGGGGAGAGGCGCAGCTGTTCCTGAGAACTTACGGGAGTCATGAAGATCTCACAAATCTTGCCATCCGGGATTTCCGGGCGTGGCTTGCCTACCGGCCGGGAGCATGAAATCAGAGATGAACGCTACCGAAAGTGAGGGGGGAATGTAAGGTATATGCCCCTGTCTGTCATATTATCCGTAAAATTTTACTGTAGAAAAACAACCTTATTTATAAGAAAAATTGGCTAGTGTTTCGTCATTTTTTAATTTGAGGATATACTGACTTTAGCTTACGCCTT
>CAYRJJ010000056.1:0-10195 GCA_964424515.1 uncultured Candidatus Finniella sp.
TTGATAGCATTTTGGGGGTATGAAAGACGATTTTCATCGAATGCATTTAGTAACAGCCATGTCTTTGCATAAGACCGAATAAGTTCAATAGCTGCAGAGCCAACATCCGTTACATGGCCGTGTGTGCTGAGGCTTTGGTTGCAAAGATCAAGACTACGTTCAAGATTTTGGCTGAATCCTTTAACTAAATAATCTTTCAGAACCTGTGAAGCCCACCGTCGAAATTCACTTCCTTTTTGAGAATTAACCCGGTAACCAACAGCCAAAATGGCATCTAGATTGAAGAATTCAACATTATACGTTTCACCATCAGCCGCAGTTGTGGCAAAAAATGCCACAACTGAATTTTTCTCTAACTCTTTGATTTTAAATATTTTCTTTAAATGTTTAGCAACAACGGATTTATCCTGCTGAAAAAGTTGGGCGATCTGATTGAGGTTCAGCCAAACGGTTTCCTCTTGTGGATCCAATCGAACAGAAAGGGATACTTGCTGATCATGAGAGTGAAATTCTATCAATGCATCATCAGATAATCCGGTCATCAGCTCTCCTTGCTGTTTGTTTGACTCACAATCCCGATGCCGGATAACCCATTGCCAAACCTGGCCTCTTTCAAAATTGTTTTTCGCCGGCAACTGAAAAAACGAACAGGATCCGTATAGGTATTGGCAGGAGAAGGGCAAATATGCTGAACCCCAGCTTGTTGCAGACGATGCGTAACATATCCTGGCAGATCAAACTGCCAATGGTAAGGCCGGTTACCTGGCTTAAAAAAGGAGGAAGCATCACGGAGATTGTCATAAAACTCTTGTGAGACTTCATAAGTATCCTGCCAGATGCAGGGGCCTAAGGCAGCCTTGATATCTTTCACCTCACTGCCCGCAAGGGCTTTCATCTTCTCAAGGGTATTTTCCAAAACGCCCCCCACTGAGCCTCTCCAACCGGCATGGACAGCCGCAACGATGCCGCCATTCGAGGTTGACAACAAGACCGGTACGCAGTCAGCCGTCATAATCCCGATGAGAAGGCCGGGCGTTGTTGTAATCAACGCATCAGCTTCGGGAAGCGTCCCTTCAAAAGGTCGATTCACCACCACCACTCTGGCGGAGTGAGTTTGGTCAACCATGATCAGTTTCTTGGGATCAAAGCCAAGAGACCGGGCTATACGGCGGCGGTTTTCCTGCACATGCTCGATAGAATCCCCTGTATCCTGGCCAACATTGAGGGTGGCAAAATCTCCTTGGCTCACCCCCCCTTCCCGCGTAAAAAAACCATGACGGATACTTTTAATCTCTGAGAAGCGAGATGATGTCAGATAAGGCGTCATAAAAATTCTCCTGTAAAATAACTTTATTATTTATAACGGATTGCTGAAAAACGGAACATACCTGATTGTGCCTAAAAAGAATCGTGTTATCAGACATCCTCCAAAAAACCGCTCAAGTGGATCAATCTTCTGCTTCCTTGTCAAACCAAGCTTAACGCTCTTGTATTTCGGCGTTTCACGCCAACCCGCGAGGACGAACGGAGCAAGGAGTTACCCTAGAAAACCTAAGAATGGATAATCAAAAAACTGGTTTTTAGAAAGAGTCCCGTTGCAAAAAGAAACCAACTATTAGAGATGGCGTAAACCAGACTTCAAATAAGTATATCCGGTGATCAACGTCAAAACCGCAGCTACCCACAACAGACCTTCTCCAATAAGATTGACGGCCCCGCCAAAAGGGGAGATATCGCCAATCAAAAGTAGGGAAATAGCGCTCATTTGAGCTGCCGTTTTCCATTTCGCCAGGCCACTGACGGGCATAAAAACCTGAAGGCTGCTTAAAAATTCTCTCAAGCCAGAAACTAAAATTTCCCGGCATAAAATAATAATGGCTGGCAGGAATGAAACGGGCTGGATCCGGCCAAACCCCACCAGCATGAGAAGCGTCGAGGCAACCAGCAGTTTATCCGCCATGGGATCTAAAAATTGCCCAAAGCGGGTCGTTTGCGACCAGAGCCGCGCCACATATCCATCCAAAAAGTCCGTAAAGCAAGCGCTAATAAACGCGAGTGTGGCCACCCAGCGGCCAATGTGGTTATCCGTATAAAAGGCGGCCATAATGATGGGAATGAGCGCAATACGGCTTAACGTCAACAAGTTGGGAATGCTGGGCAGAGAGTTTGAATCCACGGGCAGCTTTGTCGGTTTCATCATGATCATGGCTTTTCGGAGTGAGTGTTGAGTCATTTTTTCTCAATCGGTTTTTATATTATTTCTCATGAAAATACGCATAGATTTTTTTTGCAACAAATTTATTTATCCCGGGAACTAATTGCAGGTCTTGTAAGCTTGCAAGAGACACGCCGCGGGCTGATCCAAAATGATGAAGCAGGGCTTTTTTCCGGTTCGGCCCGATGCCGGAAATTTCATCCAGATACGAGCGCACAAGAGTTTTAGCACGCTTTGCCCGGTGGGTCCCAATCGCAAACCGGTGGGCTTCATCCCGAAGCCTTTGCAGAAAATGCATTAAAGGATCGTTTTCGGGGAGGGTAAAGATGTCGCGTCCAGCTTGAAAAAATTTTTCCCTGCCAGCATTTCGATCCGGCCCTTTCGCAATACCGACAACTGTAATGCCATCCACGTCCAGTTCCTGAATGACTTTTAAAGCAACATTGAGTTGCCCTAGCCCGCCATCAACCAAGACCAAATCGGGAAGAACCCAGTCTTTATCTCCCGCACGGGCGAAGCGACGGCGAAGGACTTCGCGCATCATCCCGTAATCATCTCCGCCCTGGGAGGAAGGTGAAGACCGAACCGCGAATTTACGATAGGATTTTTTCTCAAAACCTTGCGGCGTTGCGACAACCATCACCCCGTAAGGATGGCTTCCTTGCAAATGGCTATTGTCATAAATTTCAATGCGTTCAGGTCGCTTTGGCATGAAAAAGGTTTTTGCCATTTGGTCCAGAAGGGCTTCAAAGGTAGCTGTTTCAGAGAATTTACGGGCTAACGCGCCTTGGGCGTTACTCAAAGCATGCTCAACCAGCTCACGCTTTGCGCTGGCTTTTGGAATTTCCCAGGATGTACGGCTACCAAATTTCTGTTGTAAAGCCTCTCGGATAAGCGGCAATTCCGTCGGCTTATGGCTCAGTAAAACAGTTGGAGCGGGAGCGCGGTCCTGGTAAAATTGCGTCAAAAATGCAGCAGTTTGATCCTCCAGGGAGGATCCATCCGTATGGGCCAGGAAGAAAGAAGCCGTTCCCAGATTCCGTCCCTGACGGAAGAAAAAAATCTGAACGCACGTCTGGCCGCCCTCACCCACCACTGCAATCACATCCGCATCCCGGATTTTAGCGACATTGATTCGTTGATGCGCCTGAATCTGCGTCAAGAGACGCAAACGATCCCGGTAATGGGCGGCCTCTTCATAAGCAAGGTTATGGCTTGCCTCATTCATTTTAGTTGCCAAATAGTTTTGAATCGTGGTCGTTTTTCCCTCTAAAAAAACGGCCGCTTCTTTTACGAGGGTTGCGTAATTTTTTTGGGAGATGTTATGAACGCAAGGCGCGCTGCACCGTTTAATGTGGTATTGCAAGCAAGGGCGGGTACGCTGTTCAAAAAAGTGATCATTACAATTGCGTAAAAGAAAGACTTTTTGGAGTAGGATCATCGTTTCTTCAACAGCGGCGACAGAGGCAAAAGGGCCGAAATATTTTCCTTTTTGCTGATGGGGTCCCCGATGCTTATCGATACGCGGGTAAGCATGGTCTTTGGTGATCAGGATGTAAGGAAAGGACTTATCATCCTTCAGTAGAATATTATAATGGGGTTGCAGCTTCTTGATCAGGTTACTTTCCAGCAACAAAGCTTCGGTTTCCGTATGCGTTGTGACAATTTCCAAAGAAATGGTCTCTGATACCATACGTTGCAGCCGATGAGGAAGTTTAAGCCCGAAAGTATAGGAAACAACACGCTTCTTGAGGTCTTTCGCCTTCCCGACATAAATAACCTCGTTTCGGGCGTTGATCATCCGGTAAACGCCTGGCACATGGGGCAGCGTCTTAACAACTTGCTGAATGATTCCAACCCCTTTAGCGAGGGAAGCTGGAAGAGGGGAGGGTGTCATAAATGCTTTTCTCCGCCGTTAATTGCGAGGAGCGTAGCGACGTGGCAATCACGGGGCTAAAGTCAGACCTTTATTTCAGCTCTCGGATTGCTTCGCTTACGCTCGCAATTGTAAGTTTTATAAGGAGTTTTATACATTCGTTTTTTCGCGTAGCTTTTCTTTTATAAGGGTAACAACACGGCCCATTTCGTCCAGTTTTTTGGGCATCCATTGCGGAAAAGGCCAGTGAAATGGTTTTGCATGCTGCTGTTTATAAAGGCATTGATGAAATTCCCGGAATTTAGCCGAGGAATGATTTACCCCCCATATATAAACCGGCTTTCCGGTAAAGCAAGCCTCTGACGTCATCGAAATGGAATCTTGCGTTACAATAATTTGGTCTGCCAACCCAAGGTAAGCAAGGTAGGGGTTCTTCCCTGTTCCATCCCAAATTTCATAGGAAAAACCCTTTAAAAAGCGCTTCAACATTTGCAGTAATTCGGGAGACGTCCGGCGAGAGGGCGTGATGAAACAATGCCCCCCTATCTTTATTAACGCTCCTGCCAAAGCTTTCATATCAGATTCCTGATAGCGATAATGGCGGTTATCGCCTCCCAGCAAAAGCGTTGTAAGGGGAACGTTTGAAGGGTGGGGGTACGCTTGCGCCTCGGCTTTAACCTCGCTTTCATTGAGCCGATGGAGGGCTCCCAAAATAGGGATAACGTTTGGTCCCTTTAAGTGGTCATGGCAAGGCGCGATAACGCAATCAAAATGACGTGGATTCATATACGGTCTTTGCAAAATAATAGTAAAGCACTTCTTATGGCGTTTTCGGATGGCTAAGGCGGGAGCCGTAGACCCCCGCCCAGCCGCAATGAGCAAATCCGGCCAGGGAGGCGTGAGCGGCTCATAGCCTGGGGATTGAGAATGAAGGGCGTTCACCCAAAGCTGGGGGGGCAATATCCGCCATGGCAAACGCGGCTTCATGGTTTTAAATGTTGGTATGACCCCGAGCGCATGGGCTATGCCTAAACACTGGCTATAGGTTCCTATCTTTCCATCATCTGCTAAAATCCAAGCGTTTACGTGCCTTGTCATCCTTGTTTCCTCAAAGCTCCCTAAAAATCTGAAGGCGTTTGATACCTCCCTTACTTATGCGTTACCAAGCAGGATTGTTCAAGAACCAAGTTAATTTTTACAGATCTTTTGAAAACTGTTGAAAAAAGAGAAAAAATAAGATTGGGAATCTCCTGTTTCCGTCCCTTCGCCTTCGGCGCTCCGCGCCTACGCGCGAGGACGAACGAAGAGAGGAATGATAACCCGTTCTGCAGTTATCATGCGAATCGCTGGCTCTTCACAAACCTTCTAGAGTTTTCCGCTTCTCTATGGTACCCCTTAAGGCAAATATAACTCTCCGCAGGTCAACCCATGCCCAAACTCACCCTGATTGATGGATCCGGCTTTATTTTCCGGGCTTTCCACGCGCTCCCCCCCTTACGCCGGCCGGATGGCGTGCCTGTTGGCGCCGTGTATGGGTTCTGCTCGATGTTATTCAAAACATTAATAGAAAACCATACGGATGCTTTGGTCGTTGTCTTTGACGCGGGACGCCAGACTTTCCGGCAAGAAATTTATCCCCCTTATAAAGCCCATCGCCCCGAAGCCCCGGAAGATTTGATTCCTCAATTCCAGTTGATTCGGGACGCTTGCACGGCTTTTAACGTACCAGCCATTGAGGCGGCGGGTTTTGAAGCTGATGACCTCATTGCGACCTATGCCCATCATGCCCGCCGGACCGGATATGAGGTATGCATTATTTCTTCTGACAAAGATTTAATGCAGCTGGTGGGCCCCGGCATCTCCATGCTTGACCCGATTAAAAACCGTCCCATTGGCGAAGCGGAAGTTTTAGAAAAATTCGGCGTTCCCCCTGTAAAGGTTGTCGACGTGCAAGCCCTGGCAGGAGATTCAAGCGATAATGTTCCGGGCGTCCCCGGCATTGGCATCAAAACAGCGGCTGAGTTGATTAATGCTTATGGCGACCTGGAAAACCTTTTAGCCCGCGCCCATGAGATCAGGCAACCCAAACGGCGGGAAGCCCTCCTTGGAAATGCGGAAAAAGCCCGTATTTCACGCCAGCTTGTCTCTTTGCGCCACGATTCACCCCTGCCCTTGCCCTTAAATGAGTTAAAAATCCGTCCCCTGGAATCATTGGTTATGAATACATTCTTGCGTACTCAGGGCTTTAACAGCTTGGTTGCCCGCATTGAGCGACAGAATGCGGCGCTCAATCCTTCTTCCGGCCCCCAGGAGTTACCTGGTTTTTCCATAAACCCGGCGCCCTCGCTTCAAACGGCCTATGAGACCGTGACGACGCTTGAATCCCTCAATGCCTGGATTAAGAAGGCGATGGAATCTTCCGTCATGGCGATTGATACGGAAACCACGTCCCTCAATGCGGTAGAAGCTCAACTTGTGGGATTATCCCTCGCCCTTGATAAAGGCCAAGCTTGCTACATTCCCGTTGCCCACCAAACAGACTGGCCCCAACGGAACCGGGAGATTGTTTTGGCCGCATTGCGCCCCCTGCTCACCAATCCATGCGTACTCAAAGTTGGTCATAACCTGAAGTATGACCTGGTGGTTTTGGCTACCTATGGAATAACCATTTCTCCGCTCACCGACACGATGCTCCTGTCTTACGTGCTCGATGCGGGAAAAAATGGCCATGGTATGGACGAGCTTGCCGAACTTCATCTGGGCTATAAAACCATCAAATTCGGGGATGTGGCAGGCGCCGGAAAAGCCATGAAAACTTTTGATCATGTTCCTTTAGATCAAGCAACTGCCTATGCAGCAGAAGATGCAGATATCACCTTGCAACTCTATCATGTTTTTCGCCCTCGATTAGTTGCTGAAAAAATGGCGCATGTTTTTGAGCGCCTGGAACGCCCCCTTATCCCCGTCATCGCAGCCATGGAACGTCAAGGGATACGAATAGACCGTTTGCTTCTGGATCAGCTAGGGCACGAGTTTTCAAGCCAGATGGGGCGGTTGGAGTCAACTATCTATCAATTGGCTGGTCGGGTTTTTAATGTGGGGTCTCCCAAACAACTCGGGGAAATTCTTTTTGATGAGATGGGCCTGTCCCTTTCTCAACCCGCAAATGGCTTTCAAAAAATAAAACCGCCCAAGAAAACCAAAACAGGCGCTTATGTAACGGATGTGGATGTATTGGAAAGTCTCGCAGCCCACGGACATGAGCTACCCGCCCGCGTGCTGGAATGGCGCAGTCTCTCCAAGCTTAAATCAACTTATGTCGATGGCCTGATTGCAGCTGCCTCTCCCAAAACCAGCCGTGTCCATACCTCTTATTCTCTGGCGGGAACATCAACGGGGCGGCTTTCCTCCTCTGATCCCAATCTCCAGAACATTCCCATCCGAACGGAAAATGGCCGCAAAATCAGACAGGCTTTTGTGACAGATCCGGGTTACCGTCTGGTTTCTCTCGATTATTCCCAGATTGAACTGCGGCTCCTGGCCCATATGGCGGAGGTTCCGGCTCTCGTTGAAGCTTTTCGCAAAGGGATTGATATTCATACCGCCACAGCCGCCACCATGTTTGGCATTTCCCCTGATCAAATGGATGGAACTTTGCGCCGGAAAGCAAAAGCCATTAACTTCGGCATTATTTACGGGATTAGCGCCTTTGGCTTATCCCAGCAATTAGGCATTTCTCAAGGCGAAGCAGCTGCTTATATAAAAGCTTATTTTGAAACCTATCCCGGCATTCAACAATACATGGAACGGTGTAAAGAATTTGCCCGCCGCCATGGATATGTCCAAACCCTCTGGGGACGGAAATGTTACGCTCCCGGCATACAAGACAATAACGCCGTTGCGCGTCAGTTTGCCGAACGCCAGGCCATCAACGCGCCTTTACAAGGAAGCAATGCGGATATCATCAAACGGGCAATGATTCATATTCCACCGCTCCTGCAAAAGCTTGCCTCAAATACACACATGCTGTTGCAAGTTCATGATGAACTGGTCTTTGAGGTTCCGGTGGAAGAACTGGATACAACCATACCAGCCCTGAAAAAATTGATGGAAAATATTCTAACCCTGAAAGTCCCCCTCGTGGTAGGAGCGGGGATAGGCAGCAACTGGGATGAAGCGCATTAGGGCATTCTCCCTTTTATGAAGGGTATGACATCTAGAGCGTGTGATCAATTAGATTGAGTTCTCAACCTCAATTTCATATTGAAAAACATTAAAAAATAATAATCAACAACTTATCGTCATTGCGAGCGTAGCGAAGCAATCCAAGGGCAACAGAAGAAATCTTGATCGCAGCCCCTGGATTGCCACATCGCTGTGCTCCTCGCGATGACACTAAGTATTTGATTTTTAACATATTTATTGGAAACCACGTTAAAGTATCAGCTTAATTGATCACACGCCCTATTTTTTACTTCGGCGCAAGAACCATAATCATTTGTTTACCTTCCAGGCGAGGTGATTGTTCAACTTTAGATGACTCCTCAAACAGTTCACGTAAGCGCTTTAAAACTTCCATCCCAATTTCATGGTGGGAAATCTCACGTCCCCGAAACCGCATCGTAATCTTGACTTTGTCCCCATCTTCAATAAACCGTCTAATGGCGCGGTACTTGACTTGAAAATCATTTTCATCAATGCCGGGGCGAATTTGAATCTCTTTGACTTCAACAATTTTTTGCTTTTTCTTAGCCTCAGCCCGTTTTTTCTGCTGTTCATATTTATATTTGCCATAATCCAGTATTTTACAAACAGGCGGCTCCGCATTTGGTGAAACCTCAACTAAATCTAGTCCTGCCTTTTGGGCCATCTGCATGCCTTCAAAGCGGGTTACAACCCCTATCATTTCTCCATTTTCATCAACCAGGCGGACTTTTGGAGAAGTAATTTCTCCGTTCACACGAGGCCCATCACGAGGGGTTGCCGGTTCATTTGGTAAACGTGCTATAATTATCTCCTTAATAATTGCAAAACTTGTACACGGTTAGTATTAACACAACGTCTACCAAGCGGTCTAGACATTGCGTAAAAAAAATCATGGTAAAAATCCTTCTCTTCAGACAGAATTTTTTATATTTTTCAAAATATATGGGAAAATTTATGTAACCCAGTTGCCCTGCCCCCCTATTCGCCCTATTATTATGTAAAGTAATGATTTACTAATCTATAGGTATGAGATCATGATTATCACTTGTCCAGCTTGCGAAAAAAAATATCTGATCGATAACCATGTGATGTCAGAAAAAGGACGCCAAGTCCGTTGCGGCGAATGTGGCAATACCTGGTGGCAAGAACCCTCAGATGTCGTGACCTTAGATCCAAGAAAAGAGGGCATCATTGAGAAAGACCGCATACCTCACAATATGAACCCGGGCTTAAACAGATTAGAAAAGTCGGTAGAGGAGGACGAAGATAAACCCCGCGGCCTTAAAGCGTTTATCCACAATTATTATCTAGACTGGCTCGTTATTATCTTTGCGCTCATCATTGTTCTTGTTGTAACCTACCGGGAACGCGGTACAATATTTGACCAGGCTCCCTCCTTCAAGCGGGTTATTAATCCTCGCATCGGTGGCAATCCGGGCGCACCCGGACCTGGCCTCATCGTTCAGGGCATTAATTATGATACCGCTCATCAGCATAATGCCCCCCGCCTTATCGTTACAGGCGAACTTGTCAATGTTTCAGCCAGCTCTATCCCTGTTCCCCCCTTGACCATTACGGTAACGGGCAAAAATAACGGACAAGAGATGCAGCCCAAATCATATGTATGGGAACATACCAATAAAACTCAACAACTCCTTCCAGGCGGGCGGCTCCCGTTTCAAAGCATTACGACACATCCTGGATGGTCAACCATTGAGAAAATTGATGTAAGCCATTAGGGACCTAAAAAATTTATATTTCCATTTCTTCAGGGCGTGTCCTCAATTGAAGGATTTTGGAGCGAAAATGGTGGGTTTTGAGAACCGTATCGCAAGAATACATTAAGGCGTATTTTTAGAAACGGAAGCGCAGAAAACCGCCATTTGCCGTCCAAAAGC
>CAYRJJ010000057.1:0-838 GCA_964424515.1 uncultured Candidatus Finniella sp.
TACCACGCCTAACTTAAAAATCAAAACCTCATTTTATGACCGCGCTTAGTATAGTGACATCTCCATCAATATCATTATAAGTTTCTACCGCTGAGGGAGATCTATTAAGTAATACGGCGCCCGAACCTGCGAACGGCTCACAGTAATGATGACATTCAGGTAGTAAGGGAAGAAGCCAATCCAGATGAGAAAATTTTCCTCCATACCAACCAAATACAATTCTTTTCTTTCCCCTATCGCGAAGTTGCCTAATCCTAACGTTTGATGGCTCATTTATAGCTGTTTTTTCAAGATAAATAGGTGAAACAAAACGACGTACCCTTGCTTTTCCCCCTAATTCCCTTTGCGCCTTTTCCGTCATTTGACTACTATTTCTTCTCTGTTATTAAAAAGGATTTTTTCAGTAGGTATTTATTCGCAGACTTATTTCTTCATTCACTGACAGTGAGATATTAAGGAAAAAATGATCATACTGCCTCAATACTGCGTCACATTCTAGCTGGCAGACGCAGCGCTGTCCATCATAAAGGCGCGCGCAACAACCGCTGCGCCGCTGCCCGGGCTTCCGCCGTAATTTCAGCGCCTGACAGCATGCGGGCAAGCTCATCACGGGATTCTTCAGGTCCCAGACAACAAACGGACGTGCGCATAAATGGTCCCTGGTCTTCCTTGAAGACCAAAAAGTGGGTTTTCGCATAGGCCGCCAGTTGGGGGGAATGGGTAATCGCCAGGATTTGAACCTGCGTGCTGAGTTTTGCCAGGCGCTCCCCGATAGCGGCTGCAACGGCGCCACCAACGCCTGTGTCAATCTCATCAAAAATGATTGTGGGAAGGGAAG
>CAYRJJ010000057.1:848-10059 GCA_964424515.1 uncultured Candidatus Finniella sp.
GTCCGGCTGGCCAGGGCCACTTTTAAAGCAAGCATAAAGCGGGCGAGTTCTCCGCCGGAGGCTGATTTGCTTAAGCTGCAAAAATCCTGTCCTTTGTTCATTGCCACCATAAAATCAATGCGGTCAAGCCCGAATTCGCTCCACTGGGTCTCGGGGAGTTCCGTAAACTGAACTTTAAATTGCGCCTGGGCAAGCATAAGGGCGGGCAATTCAGACATAACAGCTTGTTGCAGGAGGCGTGCCGCATCCAGCCGGCATTGATGCAAGTCAGAGGCTGTTTCACAATAAGCTGCCCGAGCCGTGGCTGCGGTCCTGGCGAAGGTTGCCAAAACGTCACTTGCCTGATCCAGGGAGGCCAGCTGATCACCCAATTTCTGCCGTAACTCTCCTAAATCGCTTCCCGCCACGCCATACTTGCGGGCAGCTCCCCGCAAGGCGTAGAGCCGTTCATCAATCTCTTGCAACCGGCGCGGGTGGTCCGCCAGTTGGCCGGCAATATCCTGAATTTGCGCATTGGCTTCCACAACTTCTGTGAGGGCCCGTTCTAAAGCCGTCACGGCTGCATCAATTTTTCCGTTTCCTTGCCCTTGAACGCGCTGCAAGGATTTTATGGCTGTATAAAGAGCCGATTCAACCGAGGGTGTTGGTGAGCGTCCTTGCAAATGTCCGGCGCTATCCCGAATGGCTTCACTCAATTTTCCGGCAGGGGACAGATCATTCCGTTCTTCTAGCAGCTTTTCCTCTTCTCCTGCCAGAGGGTTGAGTTTCTTTAATTCTTCCAGCTGAACTTTCAGGAAATCCTCGTTTTGACGTAAAGCCGTTAAGCTCCTGTCCGCTTCTTGCCATTGATTACAGGCTCGTCGCCAGGCATGGAAATTTTGCCGAACCGTTTCCTGTAATCCTTGCGCCCTGGCAAACTCATCCAGCGCAATCCGGTAGGACGCCGGATCCAGCAGACGGTCAAATTGACCATGAATTTCTAAAAGAGTGTCCCCCAAGCGCCGCAATAAACCCACACTGACCATCTGGTCGTTGATAAAAGCGCGGCTGCGCCCTGCGGGGCTGCCCGCACGGCTTAATATACGTCGGAAAACAAGCGTAGAAACAGCGCCTTGCCTTTCATCGTCCAGCCCATGCCCCCGCAAAAGCTGAGTTATTTGCGGGTGATCCTTGATACAAAATTCTGCTGAAACAACGGCTTGTTCAGATCCTTGCCGGATGAGCGATACATCGCCCCGCATTCCCAAAGCCAGCCCCAAGGCATCCAGTAAAATGGACTTTCCGGCCCCTGTCTCTCCTGTTAAAACACTTAAACCCGGTTCCACACTTAAATGAAGCGTGTCAATCAAGACAAGATCTTTAATGGAAAGGCTGAGGAGCATTTACAAACTATTAACCTCACGGTTTCTGTTGAGGTTTCATTTTTTCCAGGGAAACAGGAGCTTTCGTTAAAGCAGCCGATTCTCCTTTATCTTCTTTGGGCTTTTCAATGCCTTTGGGACCACGGCCAGGCTTTGGCGCTGCGCTTAAGGCATCCGGAATGGTATTCCGGATCATCTCATAACTATCCCCATACCAGGAACTTCCCGGATAGTTATATCCCAAAACGGCAGCTGTTTTTTGCGCCTGGTCTAAAATGCCAAGGGCCAGGTAACATTCAACCATTCGGTGTAAAGCTTCAGGAGCATGAGAGGTTGTCTGAAAACCTTCCACAACATTTTTAAACCGGTTCAAGGCAGCCAAATATGCCTGTTTTCCTAAATAATACCGGCCGACATCCATTTCCTTGCCTGCCAGGTGGTCACGAATGAGATCAATTTTTAATTTTGCGTCCTTCCCAAACGGGCTTGATGGAAAACGATGCACGACTTCTTCAAAAGCCATTAAAGCCTCTTGCGTCGTTTTTTGGTCCCGCTCCACCATAGGGACTTGTTCATAATAACAGATGCCAACCATGTAGTAAGCGTAAGCAATATGCTCATGGCCAGGATGAAGTTGAATGAAGACATTATAGTTCTCCAAAGCATCTTCATATTTTTTGGCTTGATAGTAAGAATAAGCCGCCATCAATAATGATTTCGGCGCAAGGGCGGAATAGGGATGCTGGCGCTCAACTTCCACAAAAGCTTGAGCGGCGCGGGTATAGCTCCCCGCTTCAAGATGATCCATCGCCTGGTTATAGAGCGCCTCAACGGGCTGTTCCGCAAATGTTTCTTGTGTGTCTGAACAGGCTGTTTGCAAAAGTCCGATGATAAGCGCGATAGATAGTCCTTTAACGGGTTTCTTAATTTGCATGGTCATTCCTTTACCGATAGGTTTTAAAAAAACTGTGTTTACCATAGCATATCCTGTCCATGAACCAAAATCTTGATTTTAAAACCATTTGATTTTAAAACCAATATGTCTTTATGGCTACGGTTGGCACGATGTCCCTTGAAAAAATCACTCATAGCCCCTAAACTTTACAGTAGACTTGTTTCGCAACTCTCGCCTTTTGTCCCATGGCGTCGTCAAAAATTTGCTCGTGATCCTCATGTACTCTTATGTACACTCCGGTCACTCACAAATTTTTTCCTAGCCCTGGATCAAAATTCCTGGTTTCGAAAGAAGTCTATTATAAATAACGTATGAGGAACCATGCCAAAATCTTTCCGTCACGACCTCATTATCCTTTTCATCGGAAAAGTTATTTTGCTGGTCGGGTTGTTCCTGGTTTGTTTCTCTCCTAAAAATCGCCCCAACATTGATGCTGCTCAAATGACGACTATGATTTTATGTACAAAAGAAAAGGCGCCCGATGCCCGAACTTGACATTGCCCAACTTTCCCGCTTGCAATTCGGGTTAACAGCCCTTTATCACTTCCTTTTCGTACCGTTAACCATTGGCTTGTCTCTCTTGCTGGCCATTATGGAAAGCGTTTACGTCATGACCAACCGCGCGGTTTGGCGTCAAATGACACAATTCTGGGGATTACTATTTGGCATCAACTTTGCCATGGGCGTGGCGACCGGCATAACGATGGAATTTCAATTCGGGACAAATTGGGCTTACTATTCTCACTATGTAGGGGATATTTTTGGCGCCCCTCTTGCGATTGAAGGGTTGATGGCCTTTTTCCTGGAAGCCACTTTCGTCGGGTTATTTTTCTTTGGTTGGGACCGTTTATCCAAGCAAGCGCATTTGGCTGTGACATGGCTTGTGGCTATTGGGTCAAACCTGTCAGCTTTCTGGATTCTGGTCGCCAATGCCTGGATGCAGAATCCTGTGGGTTCCCGCTTCAATTATCAAACCATGCGCATGGAAATGACATCGTTTTATGACGTTATTTTTAACCCCGTTGCGCAATCCAAATTTGTCCACACTGTGAGCGCTTGTTATGTAACGGGCGCTGTTTTCGTGATGGCCATCAGCGCCTATTATTTGTTACGGGGCCGCCATTCAGAGCTTGCCAAACGGTCTATAACGGTTGCAGCCAGCTTTGGCCTTGCTTCCGCTTTATCTGTTGTGGTTTTAGGGGATGAAAGCGGTTATACGACGTCCCAAAACCAGAAGATGAAGCTGGCCGCTATCGAAGCGATGTGGGAGACTGAACCTGCACCGGCTGGATTTATGATTTTTGGTTTTCCTGACGTGGAAAGCCAGAAAAATAAATATGAAATAAAAGTTCCCTGGGTTTTGGGCTTACTGGCTACACGAACCATTGATACGCCCTTGCCGGGTATCAAGGATCTGGTAAACCAGGCTTATACGCGCATCAAAAGAGGGATGACGGCTTATGAAGCCTTATCCAAACTGCGCCAGAGTAAAGGAACCCCTGATCCGCAAACCCTTGCGCTGTTTCATCAGTATCAGGATGACCTTGGTTATGGCCTCCTTTTGAAGCGTTATACCCCAACGGTCATGGATGCGACAGAAGAACAAATTAAAAAAGCGGCGTGGGATACTGTCCCTAATATCATCCCTTTATTTTGGTCATTTCGGCTCATGGTCGGGATTGGTTTTACCCTCATTGCCCTTTTTGCAACAGCGTTTTACCTTTCCGCCAGGCGGCGTATTGAAAAGAGCCGCTGGTTCTTGACTCTGGCTTTTCTGGCTTTGCCTCTTCCCTGGATTGCGGCCGAATTAGGCTGGATCGTTTCAGAACATGGACGCCAACCCTGGGCCATTGAAGGCGTCTTGCCGACAAATCTCGGCGTCTCCAGCGTCAGCACAGGACAGGTTTGGTTCAGCCTTATCGGGTTTGTCGTCTTTTACACCCTTCTGGCCATCATTGACGTCTTTTTAATGATCAAGTATATCAGGCTGGGACCAGCAACCATCGAGTCCACAAGGGAGACCGCATGCTCCATCATCTGATTGACTATGAAACCCTGCGGATGATCTGGTGGGCCCTGTTAGGCATTCTCCTGATCGGTTTTGCCATTATGGACGGTTTTGACATGGGCGTCGCCATCCTGTTACCTTTCGCTGCAAAAACGGATATGGAACGGCGCATCGCCATAAATTGCATCGGTCCCGTTTGGGAAGGTAACCAGGTCTGGTTTATTCTCGGAGGCGGCGCCATTTTCGCCGCCTGGCCCCTTGTTTACGCCGCTGCTTTTTCCAGTTTTTATGGCGCGATGTTTTTGACGCTCCTTGCTTTAATTTTAAGGCCAGTCGGCATGAAATTCCGCAGCAAGGTTTCAAGCGCCACCTGGCGGTCTCTATGGGACACGGCGTTGTTTCTGGGCGGCTTTGTCCCCTCCCTGGTTTTTGGGATCGCTTTCGGGAATATCTTGCAAGGGATACCTTTTCACTTTGATGAAACTTTGCGTGTTTTCTGCACAGGCAATTTCCTGGATCTCTTCACGCCTTTCTCCCTCATCTGCGGCTTGTTAAGCGTTTGCTTGTTTACCATGCAGGGCGCGGTCTATCTGACTTTAAAAACCCAGAACCCTATTGCGGCCCGCGCTAAAATGGCTGGCGTTTGGGCGGCTTTTCTGACGATGGCCTTCTTTACCCTTGGATGGGTATGGATAAACAGCGGGTGGGTTCCGGGATACCGTATCCTTGACATGGCCGGGACAGGGACGCCGTCAAATCCTCTTACCAAGAGCGTCATTCAGGAATCCGGCGCATGGTTGACCAATTATGAACTTTATCCCTGGATAAGGGTTGCGCCAACGCTGGGTTATGGAGGCTCCGCTTTAACGGCGGTTTTGCTTCTTATGAACTCTCCTGGTAAGGCATTTATTGCCAGTTCCCTGGCCCAACTGGGCGTTATTTCCACGGCAGGCATGAGTATGTTTCCTTTTATTCTGCCTTCTTCTTCCCATCCCGACAGCAGCCTAACCGTCTGGGATGCCTCTTCCAGTCACATGACCTTGTTCCTGATGCTGGTTTCCGTCATCATCTTCCTGCCCTTCATCCTTCTTTATACGGCCTGGGTTTTCCGGGTCATCCGCGGTAAAGTAACGGAAAATGATGTTGTAACAAATACGCAAAGTTATTAGGGAGTGTCATCAATTATTGGTTTTTGGACTGTAAATGGCGGTTTTCTGCGCTTCCGTTTCTAAAAATACGCCTTCATGTATTCTGCGATACGGTTCTCAAAACCCACCATTTTCGCCACAAAATCCTTCAATTGATGACACGCCCTAGGGAGGGATGGATCATGTGGTACTTTAGCTGGATTTTAGGATTGGGCCTTGCTTGCAGTTTTGCTATTTTGAATGCCATGTGGCTAGAACTTGATGAGACAGAACCCTCATGATTTCACGGTTGATTTCTTTCATGATGGCTACGAGCTTAAGCTTAATCCTTCTGTTCGCCGCTCCTCTCTTTGCCGATAAAATCCAGGGGAGCGGGCGGGGGATTTTGATGCTGGTACTTCTTGGAATTGCCGGTGGCTTTATCCATGGCGTTGGTTTTACTCCGCGTCCTATCGTTTTCAAATTTCTTTTTAATCCCTGGGTTTCCCGGCTCCTGATGACAAGCGTCCTCTTTTTTTATGACTAAACAGGATGCCAGGTTTAGGAATTGACCCAGATTGTATTAACTTTAATGGGGTTGGAACCATGCGGGAAGCAGATCTTAAAAGTAACCTCCAGGCATCTGCCGTTGAGGTCGTTCCTTATCACGCCCGTTGGCCAGAAATGTTTGCGCAAGAGGCGGCGAGAATTCGTGCGGCTTTGGGCGAAAATTGCGTCACCATCCACCACATCGGGTCAACTTCCGCGCCGGGACTTTCCGCCAAGCCCATCATTGACATGGTTCCTGTGGTGAAAGACATCCTTAAAGTTGATGCAGCCCGTTTAGAAAAGCTGGGCTATGAAGGGCGCGGAGAACTGGGGATGTTTTTTCGACGCTACTTCAGTAACCACGTTTGCCATCTGCATATTTGGGAAGAGGACAGCCCGGAAATTGATAAGCGTTTAATTTTTCGCGATTATTTAATCAAAAATCCTGATGAAGCCAGGCGGTATGAGGCGCTGAAATTGAGTCTTGCTCAAACTTTTCCAAAAGACCGAGCTTCCTACACGGTGTCAAAAGACAATCTTATCAGGGAACTGCTTCAAAAAGCAGGGTTTCAAGGGATGACCATGGTTCAAGCTCACCTGGACAGGGAAGTGGGGGGCGGTCAGGAGCCTCCGGCAACGTTATTTCTTTGATGCGCTCTCCATGCAAGATCCTTATACCTGGACTTTTGAAGACAACAATCACTTTCATATTGCTCTCTTGAAAGGATGTAATATCATCGGGTACGCCCACCTTCAGTTTTGGTCAGACAGCCGTGCGGCATTGCGGATCATTGTGATTGAGGAGGCTTATCGGAACCAAGGAATCAGGGGACAATTCCTGAAGAATCTGGAGCGTTGGTTGACGCACCGAAACCTCAAAAGCTTTCATATCCAAGCTTCCCCAGCGGCTTATGCTTTTTACAAACAAGCGGGTTATGCGGAAATGCCCTTCAATGACCCTGATGGCTATGAAGGGGATCCAAGAGATATTGATGTGGGAAAGGCTTTGTCGTCTTTCGCAAATTTCTCTTCCCGTGCGGGTTAACCTGTCCGCTGCTGGCTATCCCTTCATCATGCTCATATCGTCAATTTTAATGGTTGAGCGGTTGCGGAAATAGACGACGAGAATGGCAAGACCAATGGCTGATTCGGCCGCTGCGATGGTCAGGATAAAGAGGGAGAAGATTTGTCCGCCCAAGTCTTTTAAAAACCAGGAAAAGGCGACAAAATTGATATTTACGGCCAATAGCATGAGTTCAATGGACATAAGCACAATAATAATATTGCGCCGGTTTAAAAATACCCCCACTACCCCTAAAGTAAACACGATCGCTGATACGACAAGGTAATGGGTAAGCGTGAGTTCAGTCATTATTTTGTTCCTTTTCCTTGAGACGATACCAGATATCTTTTATCCCTCTCTTCATTTCAGCTTCTAATTCTTGTTCTGTGGGGAGGAAAGGTTGATATTTAGAGGCAAATATCTGTTTTGCTTTTTCTCCTAGCGTATATTTTACAACTGCGTCATTTTTCTCTGTACATAAAATAAGGCCAATTGTAGGTTTATCCCCCTTGGTACGGTATTCTTGGTCAAAGTAATTCACATAAAGCTGCATTTGTCCTAAATCCGCATGGGTAAGCTTGCGCGTTTTAAGTCGATAATAACATAGCATTTTAATATTGTATGATAGAATATCAAGTCTGTGTAGAAATGATCTCCATCTAAAGTTAATCTTTTCTGACAGGCGACAAAAGCAAAGCCTTTTCCTAATTCAAGTAAAAAGCGTTGCAGATTACTAATGAGAGCTTCTTCTACCTTAGTTTCGGTAAGTTTGTGAGACTCCGGTATGCCCAAAAACTCAAGGATAATAGGGTCTTTAATTGCATCTGCAGGATAGACGACTTCTTGTCCTTTATGAGCAAGCCTAAGCAGTCCTTCCTTGTCTTTACTTTTTGCTAATCTATGAAAGAGTAAGCTATTGATTTGACAGTGATTCCCGCCCATCTATTAAATGCTTGAAAAATATTGGTATTTTTAATAATATTTCGCGCTCTTTTTTCTTATAAGTCAAAGATTTAAGAATTTTTATGGTCAAATTATTGTGAATTTTGTAACTTCTCAAAAAGTTGAGGTAAATAGTTGGAGTAGTTGTTTTAAAATGATTTATACCCGTGAACGCTTACAGGTTGTCTTCAAATTTGATTCATGATGTTAAGATCCCTCCTTAACCGCTTTGTTCGGAAGGGGGTAGCAAACTTATTGCAAAACCGCCATTGGCTGTTTTAATGGCTTGCCAGTCTTCCTTCCATAATTTTGCTGATCTAAGCATAGTATGTGCGGAAGAATCTAATTTGTCGCAAAACCATAAACACCTCTAACAGATGCGACAGAACCCAAGAAAGCAATTACCAATCATGCTTTTTTGTGTTATGTTGCTAACCAAGCACGCGCTGAAAAAGAAGGGAACAGATGATAGAAACATCTCCGACAGATAAATTGCGGTTTGGGTTTGGAAAAAACTGGACTGCATTTTTGCAGCTTTTGGATGAAAATCGAATTCAGGAAGCAGAAGTATCCTTGAAGAAAGCGTTGAATCGATCAAATTTGCAAGGGTTGCGTTTCCTGGACATTGGGTCAGGAAGTGGTCTCTTCAGTCTGGCGGCGCGACGACTGGGCGCGGAAGTCCATTCTTTCGACTACGACCTGCAATCGGTGGCATGTACCCAGTCGTTAAAAGAACGGTTTTTTTCAGAGGATGCAAAATGGACTGTTGAGCAAGGGTCGGTTTTGGTTCAACCCTATCTGGACTCTCTGGGAAAGTTTGATATCCTTTACGCATGGGGCGTTTTGCACCATACGGGCAATATGCTTCAGGCCTTTGAAAAAGTAAGCCGCATGGTCAAGCCAAAAGGATACATTTTTATGTCCATTTACAATGACCAAGGTTGGCGTACAAAATTATGGATCCTTGTTAAGAGAAAATACAATGATGTCAAGTTGTTGCGCCCATTTATTATCGGGGTATGTGGTTTATGGATTTTGAAGTACCGTATAGGATGGGGGCTTGTCAGATATGGGAACCCCTTTAAATTTATTGTTGAATACGGAAAAAAAAATCGGGGCATGTCTGCATATCATGACTTGATTGACTGGGTAGGGGGATATCCCTTTGAGGTTGCCAAGCCTGAAGACGTGTTTCACTTCTTTAAA
>CAYRJJ010000058.1:0-10029 GCA_964424515.1 uncultured Candidatus Finniella sp.
GATAAGCGAGATAAGAGGATGAGGCTAAGACCTCGGATTAGACATGTCGCCGTCCGCTTCCGCCTCATACGTATATTGTGGCTTGGCAGGCAGGTAACAACCGCTGCCATATTGAGACCACGCAGAGAACCATGGAAGGTAGGCTTTTGAACAGCTTATAAAGACGATAGAGCGACAGAAAGGGTAATGAAAGAAATGATGGGAGTATGCTAAAAAATCTTTAGGAGGGATGCAAAATACATCTTGACGCCCCCGCAATTAGAGAACTCTTCGAAACCAAGAATTTTACTCCAGGGCTAGGAAAAAATTTGTGAGTGACCGGGGTGTACATATAGAGCACATGAGGATCACGAACAAATTTTTGACGACGCCATGAGCCAAAAGGCGACGGTTTTGAAAGAAGTCTAATGAGTAAAAAAGTCGTATTTGCTTCATAGACAGCACGCCAGCTCTTCGTTAGAATGGCCTAACGGAATTTCTTTAAAGGTTTGGTTCAAGTGTTTGCTACGCGCCGCCGTATTCATAATTTTGATATTTGGCCCGGGTTCGTTGATGCCCTAGCAGCCGTGTTGATGGTTATTATCTTTGTGTTGATGACGTTCGTTGTGGCACAGCTTTATTTGACAGACGCCTTGAATGACCGGGATCAATCTTTGATCAATTTGAACCAGCAGATTGAATCCCTTTCTCATAGCTTAAAGACGGAACGCCTTTCAAAAGAAGAGGCTCAAAAAACACTGCTTCACCTTGAAGCTCAAATTACGGCGCTGACCCATCAATTAAGCGTAAGCGTCCAGGATTTAGCGGCCGAAAGAATTGCGAAGACCCAGGAAGCTGAGAAAGCGGCAAGCCTGTCTCAGCAAATTACAGAACTCCAGGAGGCCATTTCCCACTTAAATACTGCGCTTAAAACAGAAGAAGCCAAATATAAGGAACAAGAACTCGAACTTGCGAACCTTCACCGCCGGCTGGAAGATACATTGGCTAAAAAATTGGCGGAGCTGGAAGCGTTACGGCGCGAACTTGAAGGCGTTCAGGGGGAAAATGTGATGCTGAAGGTTCAACTGGATGACTTGAGCCAAAGGAAAGGCATTAACCCGGAAAAACAGAGTTCAGAAAAAGGGCAGTTGGGACAGTTCCGTTCAGATTTTTTGTCAAAGCTGGTTAAGGTTTTGGGAGATCGGCAAGATATCCGCGTTGTTGGGGACCGGTTCGTTTTTCAATCGGAGGTCTTGTTTGACCGGGGGTCAGCGGAGCTGGGAAAGGAAGGGCATGAGCAACTTGATAAATTAGCTATTGCCTTAAAAGAAATTTCAGTGAAAATCCCTTCTTCAATCCACTGGATTTTACGTGTGGATGGCCATACGGATACGATTCCCATCAAGAGGCCCCAGTTCCCTTCTAATTGGGAATTATCTTCCGCCCGTGCGATTTCGGTGGTCCGTTACCTCATTTCGCAAGGCATTGACCCCAAGAACCTCGTAGCGGCCGGTTTTGGGGAATTTCAACCGCTTGAGTTCAAAGGGGATGCCAGGGGAGAACCGGCAGGAGAAGGCAAAGAAAATTTAATGGAAGTCGAAAAAGCCATGGCGCGCAACCGCCGTATCGAGTTTAGGCTTGATCAACGGTAGGAAAGGAAAAAGATAGCCCAAGGTTAGCATTCATAAACCTGCTTGCCGTTATGATAAACGTTTAGCGCAATATAAAGTTTTAACATAGTGGATATGTTAAAACTTTTTGTGTTGGCGCAAACCACAGGTTTGATTAGATGGCAGATAAAGGCTTAATGACGTTAAAAAGGCAAGGCCAGCTTGGAGCATCAAGTTCCATAAGGTAGCTGAAATTCCAAGTATTACCCAAGAAGCCTGGTCACAGCTCGGACGGGTAACCTTCATCAAGCGGGCACGGAATTCCTCCAGGGTAGCTACGTTGCTGATGCCTGTACAACTGGCGGGGCCTGCCCACCAGTGTTGCTCCATACCGACATGATAAAATGTAAGGACAATGCCGGTAAATAACACAATGAGTTGAGCGATGATGCCTCTGTGACCAGCTAACGTCTCGGTTTTCAAGCTGAAAATGCCAATGGTGAGGATAGCCGCATAAATGCACCGTTCATACAAACAAAAATCACATGGCAAAACATTAAAACCATATTCAGCCACATAAGCAGCTCCAAGGGCAGCCGCTGCTACCGCTATTAAAAAAAAGTGAATATGTTGGAGAGTGAGGAGCCGTAAATAAGAAGTCATGTTTTTAGAAATACCCCTGGAGAATAATTAGGAAGGCCAACGCTTCCTCCCTTGCAGGCTAGGCCAGGCCGCGTACACATTTTTTACTTTTAGGCAGGGTTATTTCTCACCGACCGTTCGCCTTCGTATTTTCTTTCCACTTTTTCCCCCTATAAAATCAACTAACCGGCCGCTTATTCCTATATAGTATTTTCCTAAAATATAATGTCAACAAAAAGATGCGGATATAAGTTAGGCTCCTTCAACTATTCGATCAATCATGGCATGAGCAATTTGAGGCCACGTGACATCAAAGAAATGAGAAATTGTCTTTCGAAATTCCTTGACGTGAGGAAAAAGTGGTTGTTTCGCGCGTACTCATTCATCATCTTCCCTGAGCGCTCAATAGGGCTTAGATTTGGGTATTAAATGCCTAATAAGTTCCGCTGCCTGTTCCGGGGGCAACAGACTTTGCGATCCGCCATTTTCGAGCTTGAGTTTCCTTGACTTTTTATAATCCTCAAGATGATCATGGACCGTATCAACATGGAGCCTTAAAGCTTGAGCAATCTGAATTTGGCTCCAACCTTCCGTATGCAGCAAAACAGCCTTGATCCAGTCAGCAACCCGGCGATCGCGTTCCCGCTTATGCTGCTTTTCTAAATCTTGTTTTTCTTGACGGTTAATTCCACACTCATGCATTCCTTTATAAACAATTTTTAGCGTTCATTAGTTAGATGTCTCAGGGGTCCAAAAAAGCTTGTAGATCCCATCTCTCACTTTTTAAACGGGGCTTACGCTTTCTGCGAAGATGATGTTTCCTTAATAGGCTACCGGAAACTCTATGGATTTATACAAACTGATGGATGGTAAGGCTGTCTCGTTTATTTGCATTTCGAGCTTGAATAAAAGGCATACTTCTGGCTAAATTCGCTTAGATCTTTTAAAGTATCAACAGGACTTACTACTAGGACTCACTATCGGAATGAAGTCAAATTATAGCCTTGATGGATGGGTTCTCATTATCTCTCTTCTCTTGTTGCTCGCTATCCTTGCCAGCGGCCTATCAAAACGATTAAGGATACCGGCGCCGTTACTTTTTCTCGTCACGGGGATGCTCGCTGGCTCAGACGGTATCGGAGGAATATACTTTGATAATGTCGAAATAGCCCAGCATATCGGAATTATTGCCTTATGTTTTTCTCTTTTTTCAGGAGGTCTTGATACGCAGTGGAGCCTTGTAAAACCGATCTTTTGGCCTGGGTTCGCCTTATCAACCCTGGGGGTCCTTATTTCAACAAGCCTGGTTGCGGTTTTTGCCTATTGTCTTCTGGAATTTTCGTTAATAGAAGGATTATTGCTTGGAGCCATCGTATCCGCGACGGATGCAGCTGCGGTTTTCTCTCTCTTTCGCTCCCGTTATTTTCTGATAAAGCGGGAACTCAGAATACTTGTTGAATTTGAATCAGGAAGCAATGACCCTATGGCGATCCTTCTTGTTTTTATCATTCTTCAAACAATGCAAGATCCCAAATTTACGGCGTTCAGCTTATCTCTTATGTTTTTAGCTCAGGTTGCCGGCGGCGTAGCAATTGGCGCTTTGGTCGGGAAACTGGCTGTCTTTCTTTTTAAGCGGATAAAACTTGAATATAGAGAGCTGTATCCTGTTTTTACGATATCTCTTGTGCTCTTCACTTATGGCGCCACCACTACAGTGGGAGGGAGCGGGTTTCTCGCGACATATCTTCTTGGTATTGTTATATACCAGCAGGAGTTCCATCATAAATATAATATCAAGAAATTTCATGCTGCGTTGACCTGGCTTTGTGAAATTAGCATGTTTCTCGTATTAGGGTTGCTTGTATTTCCAGCTCAACTGAGTGAAATATTTAACCTTGATTTAATTCTGCCTTTCTTCCTTATCTTTTTCGCAAGGCCGTTGAGCGTTTTTGTGTCCTTAGCTTTTTCCGGTTATTCCATCAAAGAGAAATTACTTGTTTCCTGGCTGGGATTACGAGGCGCTGTTCCCATCGTATTAGCGACATTCCCGATGGTGATGGGGATACCAAAAGCCAATACAATCTTCAACCTGGTCTTCTTTGTTGTTCTTATTTCCTTTTTAATTCAAGGCGGATTGGCGCCTCGCTTCATCAAATGGCTAAAGATTGAGAATTAAGATCATTCCTCATTGATCTTGCGGCGAACCGCCCTATCTTAAATAGGGATACGCTCAATTTTTAGGAGATACCAAATGAAATTCCAGGAAAGAAAACTTTTGTGGTTGATGACAATGGGCCTGGTAAGCTTGGGAGGATGCCAACCGCCTCATGGCGCCCGCTATAATAATGCCGCTTATGACTCCCCATCTTACGATGCTGTTGTCTACGTACCAAAATATACAGTACAGCCTTTTTATGAATATAGCTATTATCACGATGATGCCTATGTGGGCCGGCAGTAGATTTCTTTGGAAATTCCATTTAGGGCGTGTCATCAATGATCGGCTTTTGGGCTGCAAATGGCGGTTTTCTGCGCTTCCGTTTCTAAAAATACGCCTTAATGTATTCTGCGATACGGTTCTCAAAACCCGCCATTTTCGCCACAAAATCCTTCAATTGATGACACGTCCTAAGTCATTCTTTGCAAAAGATTCATTGAAGCTGGCTTAACTTCCTAATCTCTTGAGTTCCATATGTTCATAGGCAAGGTCGGTGAGGATACGCCCACGGGAGGTGCGTTGAATCAGCCCTTGCTGGATGAGGTAGGGTTCAATGACTTCTTCTAAAGTTTCGGACTGTTCCGCTAAAGCGGCAGCAAGAGTTTCAACGCCTACGGGGCCGCCTTTATAAAAATCGATCATCAGCTGGAGATAGCGCTGGTCTTGAGCTTCCAGGCCGAGGCGGTCAACCTCTAGCCGGTTAAGCGCCAAATTCGCCACTTCTGCTGTGACGAGGTCTTGCCCCCCTACGGCAGCAAAGTCCCGAATCCGGCGAAGGAGACGTCCCGCGATACGCGGCGTTCCGCGGGACCGTCGGGCGATTTCTATCGCGCCGTCTTCACTTAATTCAAAACCGAGCAGATCTGCTCCCCGTTTTATAATGCGTTTTAACTCTTCAACTTCATAAAACTGAAGGCGCAAAGGGATGCCGAATCGTTCGCGTAACGGTTGGGTTAACAACCCGCTGCGCGTCGTGGCGCCAACAAGCGTAAAAGGCGGTAAATCAATTTGGATAGAGCGGGCAGCCGGGCCTTCACCAATCATAATGTCCAGCTTGAAATCTTCCATGGCGGGATACAATATTTCTTCAATCGCCGGGCTGAGGCGGTGGATTTCATCAATGAATAAAACATCCCGTGGTTGAAGGTTTGTCAAGAGGGCGGCCAGATCACCGGCCCGTGCGATGATGGGGCCTGATGTTGTGCGAAAACCCACGCCAAGTTCACGAGCAATGATTTGGGCGAGGGTTGTTTTTCCCAAGCCAGGGGGACCGAACAGCAAGACATGGTCCATAGAATCCCCGCGGCCGCGCGTTGCTTCAATAAAGACTTGCAAATTTGCCCGAACGGGCGCTTGACCTGTAAAATCTTTAAGGGTTAAAGGACGAAGGGAGATCTCGGCATGGTCTTCTTCCAGAAATTCCGGGGCGCTGATACGCGGATCCGGCATTGGCTCACCCATGGCTGATGCTCCCATTTAAAGAGGGGGACAAGAGGTTAAGCCCTTGGCGAATAAGGGCTTCTGTTGCAGCGCCAGGTCCTAGTGCTTGAGAGGATTTGGCAACGGCTTCGACCGCTTCTGAATGGCGGTACCCGAGATTGGTGAGCGCAGAAATCGCCTCACTCATGCCGCCAGAAAGTGAAAATATGCCAGGGGCGCTCCCTGAAGTTACGCCAGGCAACCCCAAATTAAGTCCGCCAGATTTGCCTTTTAATTCAGCGACAATGCGGTTTGCAAGTTTGGGGCCTACACCGTCAGCTCGGGTAATCATGGTTGGGTCTTGGGTCAAAATTGCGTGATGGAGTTCATCAATAGAAAGGGCTGTCAAGAGGGCCAAGGCGACCTTGGCGCCAACACCCTGGACGCCCAAAAGTAACCGGAACCAACTGCGTTCAATTTCTTGCGAAAAACCAAAGAGCTGCGTTTGTTCGTTGCGCACCATGGTCTCAATCAGAAGAGAAAATTTCTGGCTCAGGAGGGGCGCTTGGGACAACGTACGGCCTGAAGCGAAAACCTGGTACCCGACGCCGTTCACATCCATAATAAGCCAGTCTGAGCCTACAGAATCCAGCAACCCGGTTAATTTTGCGATCATTGAGATCTGGCCTTTTTAAGAAGTATTTTTGTTAAGATACCACGGGGGTTTGCTGTACCCAATCAATTTTCCATACCATTCCTTGATTGTTTCGTATTTTTGTAAAATGCGCTTGTTAAATTTAACTTCTCTTGTGAAATGCATTCATTTTCAGGCGCGTTATCCGAAAGAAAGGCATTTTTTCTTAGGGCGTGTCATCAATTGAAGGATTTTGTGGTGAAAATGGTGGGTTTTGAGAACCGTTGCAGGCCAAAAGCCGATCATTGATGACACGCCCTAACAGTTTTGGTTTTTAATCCTGATATTGCCATCATATTATCCCTTGGTAGCTGCCTGGTTTACGCTCGATAACGCGCATCATTTTTAGCGGCTCTTCCTCATTTTTTCTCTCAACATTCAGGAAAAGTTATGCCAGAATCATCAAGCGCTCAAAAATGGGCATTCAAATACAGGGATCAAAACCATGCTGGCGGTACAGGATAAAGCTAATTTAACAATCAAGACGCCCTTGGGTACGGATATGCTGATTATGGATAAGTTTGACGGGGTGGAACAAATCTCTCAACCCTTTTGTTTTACCCTTGAAATGCATTCAACTTCTCCGTCTCTCAGTTTGTCAACGCTGGTGGGTCAGGAGGTTCAAATAACCTATCAGTATGGCCAAGCGAAACGATATTTTTGCGGAATTGTGGGTACGGCGGAACAAGGATGGACGGTTCGCCAGGGGAAAAATAATTTTACCTTTTACCAGGCTAAGGTTTACCCTAAATTCTGGCTGCTGAAATTTACCCGTGACCACCGGATTTTTCAGAATAAATCGGCGGTGGATATTATTAAAGGCGTATTGGGTGAAAACGGCGTTACGGAGATTGAGGACAAAACGTCTTCTTGCGGGAAGAGGGTACGCAAATACTGCGTACAATATGGGGAAAGTTGTTTTGACTTTATCAGCCGTCTTATGGAAGAAGAAGGTATTTTCTACTTCTTCAAACACACCAGCTCGACGCACACGATGGTGATTGCGGATGACTCCAAAGGCGCGGAAAATGTGGAACCCGCAAAAGTTAATTGCGTGAAGGCTTATTCAGACAAACCCCCTTTCAATATTCTTCATACCATACGCGCGCAAGAGCAAGTTGTCGCAAAACAGTTTTCCGCCGCCGACTTTAACTTTAAGACGCCGGCAACCAGGCTCTATAACAAAGTTTCCGGAGAGGGAACGGGGGGGGAAGTCTATCATTACCCCGGGTTGTTCATGAAAACAAATGAGGGTGACTTAATTGCTAACCACCGGATTCAGGATTTGGAGTGGGCGAAGACCACTTTGACGGGATTCTCAACGGTTCCGTTATTTTGCTCCATGTATGGATTTTCAATGGCGGAGCATCCGCGGGTGGATTTAAATAAGCCATATGTCTTATACCGCGTTCATCATCGTATTAACCAGAACGCCATAACGGGAGGTGAGGAGCTCTATGAGAATGAGTTTGTGGCCTTTCCAGCAAGCGTTCCCTTTCGCCCCGAACGTATAACGCCTAAACCCCTTATTCACAGCACCCAAACAGCCATTGTTACAACAAAAGCGGGAGAAGAAATTTGGTGCGATGAGTTTGGGCGTATTAAGGTACATTTCCACTGGGACCAACGCGGCCTGCAAGATGAGACAAGTTCTTGCTGGATTCGTGTCGCCCAGGTATGGGCTGGCAACAACTGGGGTGGTTTATTCACGCCGCGTATAGGGATGGAGGTGGTCGTTACATTTCTGGACGGGGACCCGGACCGTCCCTTGATTACGGGATGCGTTTATAACGGACAAAATGTATCCCCCTATTCCAAGAGTGAACCAACCAAAAGCGCCATCAAGTCCAATAGTACCAAGGGAGGCGGAGGGTTTAACGAGTTCCGGCTTGAAGACAAGAAAGGCTCAGAAGAAATCTACACCCATGCCCAAAAGGATCAGAATACGGTTGTTGAAAATTCACGTACCCTGTTGATTAAGGAGGGAGACGATACGTCAACGTTGAATACAGGCCAGCGGCTCGTAACCTTAACGGGAGCCAAGACAGGGCATGATACCCTTGTGCTGGATAAGGGAAACCGGATGGTTCAGCTAAAAGGACCCGGTACAACCCATACGCTTTCCCTGACGAACGGAAATAGCATGATCAATATTACCAAGGGTAATCAAACAACGACGCTGAACGCCGGAACGAACCTGACCCATCTTGCCATGGGGGATAATGTTACCAAGCTTGACAAGGGGAATAGCATTACCGATATTGTTCAAGGGAATAGCATTACCAAGACGATGCAAGGAAATATCACTGTCCTTGTTGGCCAGGGGAATAATATGGCGAATATTATGAAAGGGAATAAAATTACTAATATTGCCAGTGGTAATCATGTTACCAATATTGTTCAAGGGAATAGCGTTATAAGCCTCACGCAAGGTAATCAAATGATAAAGTTAAGCGCCGGAAATCTGGTTATTCAGGTAACCGGTAATATTAGCCTGTCAGCAACAGGAGCCATTAGTTTGACGGGGGCGGGCGGCGTGGCTATCAAAGGCGCATCTGCGTCACTCTCGCTGTAGGCGAAGCCAACAGGTCAATAGCAGACGAAACCCGCTACTTGAAAAGGAATCAGGAAAGAGGAACAAATTATGGCATTAGTCGTTGTGGATGGCGCCCGGCTTGCCTGTCGTTGTGGAACCCAATCATCCCGCCTCGTCCTGGTACCCGCACTTCATCTTGAACTTGCGTTTGAACCGCCGGAATTTGATTTTTCCTTTACCTTACCTTCGTTTGATCTTGAGCTTGAACGTAATCTTGCTCTTGATCATAGTCTTGCTTTTGGTTTTTCCTTTACATTACCTTCACTTGATTTTTATCTGGACCTTAACTTACCAGCTATTCAGTTTGGAGCATATTTAGCCGCCGGATCTGAGGATCTGAATGCAGCTTTGGGTTTTGTCCTGGAGCTTCCTACGCTGGAGATGAATTTATTTATTCCCGCACTCGATTTAAATTTGGCGCTGGATTTAGAACTGGAATTCGCTCTTCCCGCGTTTGATTTCAGTTTCGATTTCGCATTAGATTTTGGCATAGTAGGAGGGGCTTTTCTTGACAAGCCGATAGCGACGATCAATGCGCACCTTGCTTACCTGAACATACTTCCATTTGGTTTGTGCAAAAGCTCAGGAAATCCCAAGGTCGCGGCGGGAGGGAAACCCGTGTCCTGTACGCCAAAGACAGATAATCCCTGGGTAGTCGCGGGAGCGGCAGCCGGAGCGGTAGCTGGAGCGGCAGCCGGAGGCGGAGCAGGGGCGTCTTTGGGTGGCGAGGTTATCTTAAATGATTCGGGAACGTTATCATGCGCTTATGGTTGTATGATTACAGTTCTTCACGCTGGCCAATTGACGTTAACTGTGGACTAGTGTTTCGTCATTTTTTAATTTGAGGATATACTGACTTTAGCTTACGCCT
>CAYRJJ010000059.1:0-9818 GCA_964424515.1 uncultured Candidatus Finniella sp.
AAAGGGTTTTCCCTCTGCTTTCTGAAAACATGCGGTGGTGGTCTTGGGTGCAATGAATACGTTTTTCAAAAAACAACAGATTAATGACTCATTGCGAGTTAAAATTTCCAGGAAACGGGTTGATTTACAATGAGTGAGAGGGTAGGATCGTAACTTCTCAAAAAGTTGGGGTATTAGGGAGCAGCCGCTTGATGGATGAGATGAGAAAGCGGAGGTATGGCAAAAGTTTTGGTATGCCGATCAATCAGGTAATCCCAAAAATTAACCTTCAATTTTAAACATGTCTTTCGTAAAGAAGCAAAGGTGTCTCGGCATCTTCGACCATCATCACTGCGGGCGCTCCCACTGATTTTCCTTTTTTTGATATATTCCTGAATATCCCGCTCACTCAAATTATTGTGAAGGGGTAAATCTGGGTAGTTTAAATGGCCAGCGGGATCACTGTTGATTTGACGTTCAAGTTCGCGTGATGACCACTGATTTTGCATAGCTTCAATTTCATAAAATGCTCTGGCTTCCGGTTGCCGAACACGCATTAATAAGCGATAATGTGTCCAAGATAATTTTGGCTGAAAAGAAGGTAATTTAGAAGAAAAGCTCCGCAGTGCGGAGCTTTTTTGATTTCCTTCTGAATAGGATAAATAGAATTGTTTAATATTCTTAAGCGTGACAATGCTATAGCCTTCTCCAAAGTTCTGGGTGAGCCGCGCAGACAATTCCTGCATGATATTTTCCCCATAATTTGCGCGCACCTTTCCTCTTTGTTCTTCTTCTACAATATCTTTTCCAATCAACCAATAAGCTTTCACCATTTCCGTATCAACAGATTGCCGGATGCATTGCCGGGCAATTTGCAAATATTCGGATATCCGTTGAGATAAGGTGTCAAAATGAGGAGAGGATACAGGGTTTTCCCGAGTTTTTGGAGTGTTTATCTCCTTCTTAATGCGTAATTTTTTTATCATATGACTTTTTACTTCCCTGTCGGTATGTCTTCATATGAAACCCCTTGCCCGGAGGCGACTTTAACCATTTCAAGGGTATTGGCAGGTGAACGGTTAAGTTGCTCCTGGTAATTTTGATGGCGGGCGGATGTGCGCGTCCGAAGGGTGAGAACAATGGCTCCGACCATAGCAACCAGAAGAATAATCCCTGAAAGCTGGAAAATATAAAAATAGTCCGTGTATAATATTTCGCCAATCGCATGGGCATTGGTCGTTGCCTCAGGTATCGGTTGGGCGCCTTCCTTATTGGCTCTTGGGTGGGACATCCACAGCACGCCAACAGTAATCAGCTCACCCGCCAGAACCGTACCGACGAAAGATCCAATCAAACCGTATCTGGCAAGACCTTTTGAGAGGTCTCGCACGTTAATATCCAGCATCATCACCACGAACAGGAAAAGGACGCAGACGGCCCCGACATAGACGATAACCATAATCATGGCGAGGAGTTCAGCGCCCGCCAGCAAAAATAACCCGGCTGCATTTAAAAATGCCACAATCAAAAACAGGACCGAATGAACGGGATTGCGCCCTGCAATGACCATCGTGGCGGAAGCGATCAGTGTGCCGGAAAACAGGTAAAAGAGAGCCGTTTGAATCATGGCGGTATCCTATTTGTATTTCGCATCTGCGGCAAGGTTTTCCGCAATTTCCCGTTCCCATCTGTCCCCATTGGACAGAAGCTTTTCCTTATCATAGTATAATTCTTCCCGCGTAAAGGTAGAAAATTCAAAGTTGGGGCCTTCTACAATGGCGTCAACGGGACAGGATTCCTGGCACAAACCGCAATAAATACATTTAACCATGTCAATGTCATACCGGGTCGTCCGGCGGCTGCCGTCGGCACGCTCTTCCGCTTCAATTGTAATAGCTTGAGCCGGACAAACGGCTTCGCATAATTTACAGGCAATGCACCGCTCTTCTCCATTGGGATAGCGCCGTAACGCATGTTCGCCACGAAAGCGCGGGCTTAACCGTCCCTTTTCATGAGGATAGTTGAGGGTCACTTTTTGTTTAAAGAGATATCGCAAGCTTTTTGCAAGACCCCTGATAATCTCAATTAAAGCCCAAGTTCTCATCCGGCGCATAAAAGAGGACATATTGTTAACTCCTATGATCCATTCGGGAGCCATCCCATCGTGATTAAAACGCCAGCAGTCAAGACCAGCCAGGCTAGAGAAAAAGGCAAGAACACCTTCCAGCCCAAGCGCATCAACTGGTCATAACGGTAACGGGGTAACGTTGCGCGAACCCATAAGAAGACAAACAGGAAAAAGCAAACCTTGAGGATAAACCAGATCAGCCCGGGAATCCAGGTGAAGGGAGGAACCGCGATGGGAGGCAACCACCCCCCGAAGAAAAGGATCGTGGCCATTGCGCTTAAAAGAATCATATTTGCGTATTCTCCCAAAAAGAATAAGGCGAAGGGCAGGGAAGAATATTCGACGTGGTAACCTGCGACAAGCTCCGCTTCCGCTTCGGCCAGGTCAAAGGGGGTACGGTTTGTTTCCGCCAAAATGGAGATAAAAAACACAATAAACATCGGGAACAGGGGGATGGCGAACCACAAGTTTTCCTGGGCTTGAACAATTTTAGTCAAGTTTAAGGATCCGGCGCATAAGAGGACGGAAATAATGACCAACCCCATAGAGACTTCATAAGAGATCATTTGCGCAGCGGAGCGGAGCGCACCCAAAAAAGCATATCGGGAATTGCTTGACCATCCGGCAATGATAATGCCATAGACGCCAAGAGAAGAGATAGCGAATAAATAGAGAACGCCAACGTTGATATCCGCTAAAACCACCCCCAGGTCAAGAGGAATGACAGCCCAGGCCGCCAGGCTCAGGCTAAAGGTCAGGATTGGCGCCAGGATAAATAAAATGGGGTTTGAAGCGCGGGGAATAATAATTTCCTTGTGGAGAAGCTTGATCCCGTCCGCAATGGGCTGGAGGAGACCAAAAGGACCAACGCGGTTGGGTCCCCGCCGCAACTGTATGGCTGCG
The DNA here is from genome assembly GCA_964424515.1 of uncultured Candidatus Finniella sp. Taxonomy (GTDB): domain Bacteria; phylum Pseudomonadota; class Alphaproteobacteria; order Paracaedibacterales; family VGCI01; genus VGCI01. The sequence goes on from CAYRJJ010000059.1 coordinate 3,011, forward strand.
ATAACTTTACGCTCCGCCAGGGTAAGGTAAGCAATAGCCAGGATCAAGGGGATAACCAATAATAAGATTTTTCCCCAAATGGTTAGGGCTGTGAGGGTATAGCCCCATAGTATGGCGCCGAGTTCATCCATGATGTACCTGCTGCATTTGCTCACGTGATTGGGTGCAGCGCGCCATCGTTGGGGAATGGCGGCTAATCGGATCCGTCCTGTAAAAGTTGCTGATGGGAAGTTGAAATGCAAGTTGACTCAGCGTTTCGGGCGTCCTTAACGGAAGGAGCTGCCAGGGAGCCGGCATAACTTGATCCGTTGCGCCAAAGACCGCATTAACGGCTATCAACCGGTCCCGTACAGCTTCCAGGGTATCATAGGGCAAGGGGCAGCCAAGAACGTCGGATAAGGCCCGAATGATGCGCCAGTCTTCCTTGGCGTTCCCGGGAGGTTGAACGGCTTGTATGGCGTGTTGCGGGCGGCCTTCCGTATTGACATAAGTCGCATTTTTTTCCGTATAGGCAGCGCCCGGGAGGATGACATCTGCGCGATGGGCGCCTGCATCTCCGTGATGCCCTTGATAAATCACAAAAGTATCGCCCAATTCCGTCATGGGAATTTCATCTGCGCCTAAGAGGTAAAGGGCCTTCAAAAGCCCCTTATGGGCAGCCGCCAGAATGCCGGCCGTATCAAGCCCTCCTTTTTGCGGGAGAAAACCGAGATCAAGCCCTCCAACGCGAGCGGCAGCCGTATGAAGCGCGTTAAAGCCGTTCCAGCCCTCTTGAATCAACCCATATTTTTCAGCGATTTTTTGGCATAAATTTAAAATTTCCAGGCTATCCCGACGGTTCATCGCGCCTTGCCCTAAAATCAGCATGGGCCGCTTTGCGGCCTTTAATTGAGCGCTGAAGGCGTGTTTTTCCTCTAAAACCTCCTTAATTGTTTTCGCGGCATCTCCCAGATGGTCATAAGGATAGGTGAGGGGGCTGGCGGGACCAATGAGGCCAATTTCAAGCGGGTTTGCCAGGCCGCTTCTCAAATACCGCTTGCGAATGCGCGCATTGATAAGGGGAGCTTCATGCCGGGGATTGGTCGCAATGAGAAGGATGAGATCAGCTTTCTCAATTCCCGCAATGGTTGTGTTGAAGAGATAAGCCCCCCGGGAACGCGCATCCCAATGAGACCCATCCTGACGGCAGTCCAGGTGGGGGCTTCCCAGCTTCGTTAAAAGGTCTTTCAACGCGACAATGGCTTCACAATCCGCCTGGTCACCTGCCAGCGCCCCCATCTCCTGACCCGAAAGACCTTTCAGGTTCTTCTGGATATATATAAAGGCTTCTTCCCAGGAAGCGGGCGTCAACTTGCCTTTTTGTCGAATGTAGGGTTGGTCAAGGCGCTGCTGCTTCAAACCATCACAGGCAAAGCGTGTTTTATCGGATATCCATTCCTCATTAATTTCTTCATTCAAACGGGGCAAGATTCGCAAGATTTCCCGTCCCCGGCTATCGACCCGGATATGGCTTCCGACGGCATCCAGGACGTCGATGGTTTCTGTTTTGGTTAGCTCCCAGGGGCGCCCATGGAAGGCATAAGGCTTGCTTGTCAGCGCTCCCACAGGGCAAATGTCAATCATATTGCCGGAAAGCTCGGAGGTAATGGCTCTTTCTAGATAACTTGTGATTTCCATGTGCTCTCCCCGTCCGCAAGCCCCCATCTCAGGGGAGCCGGCAATTTCATTGGCAAAACGGACACAGCGGGTGCAATGGATACAGCGCGTCATGACGGTTTTGATGAGGGGACCCATGGGCTTGTCCTTTACGGCCCGTTTATTCAAGGAAAAGCGGCTTTTCCCCCGGGCGTAGTTTCTGGTAATGTCCTGCAAGTCGCATTCCCCGCCCTGATCGCAAATGGGACAATCCAGGGGATGATTGATGAGCAAAAATTCCAACACGCCTTCACGGGCTTTTTCAACGAGGGGGGTATTTGTTTTGATGACCATCCCTTCCGTTGCGGGCATTGCGCAGCTTGCTATGGGCTTTAAGGATGTTCCCATTTGTACGAGGCACATGCGGCAGTTACCGGCAATGGAGAGTTTGGGATGGTAGCAAAAGACAGGTATTTCAATCCCGAGCCGCTCACAAGCCTGCAGCACGGTTGAACCGTCCTCGACTTCGACCCCTCTTTCATTAATTGTAAGTCTTGGCACTGTTTAATTCCTCCCCTTAGGTCAAGTTGCCTTCTCGCCCTTCGGCCTCGTTATCGCTCTTCGAGCCATAACCACGCGCAGGGCGAGCGGTAAGAGGGATTATGACAGAACCCAGGCTCTCATAATTTGAAAGTATAACAATCCTCATTTGGTCATCCTGTGGTTATTGTGGAACCATTTATTGATTGCTGGATGCGCTCCTCCATCTCGCTGCGGAAGTGCCGGATCAATCCCTGGACAGGCCAGGCAGCGGCATCTCCCAGGGCGCAAATGGTATGGTTTTCAACTTGCCCTGCGACTTCCTCAAGTAAGTCAATATCTCCCTTTATGGCTTGTCCTTGAACGAGGCGTTCCATCATGCGCCACATCCACCCGGTTCCTTCACGGCAGGGCGTGCATTGCCCACAACTTTCATGCATATAAAAGCGGGAGAGATTGGCAATGGCCTTGATAATATCCGTGGATTGGTCCATTACGATAACGGCCGCTGTTCCCAGGCCGCTTTTTACGCTGATTAAGCTGTCAAAGTCCATCAGGACGGTATCGCAAATTGCCTTGGGCAATAATGAAACGGAGGAGCCTCCGGGAATAATGGCCTTGAGGTTATTCCACCCCCCCCGCCCCCCCCCCCCCTGGTTTTCAATCAATTCTTTGAGGGAAATTCCCATTTCTTCTTCCACATTACAAGGGGCATTGACATGCCCGGAGATACAGAAAATTTTTGTGCCGGTATTATTGGGACGGCCGATGCTTGCGAACCAGGCGCCACTGCGCCGCAAAATGGTCGGTACGACCGCAATGGTTTCCACATTATTAATGATGGTTGGACAGCCATATAATCCCATTTGCGTCGGGTAGGGGGGTTTGAGACGGGGCATTCCCTTGCGGCCTTCAAGGCTTTCGAGAAGGGCTGACTCTTCCCCGCAAATGTAAGCCCCGGCTCCCCGGTGAAGGTATAAATCAAAGTCCCATCCTGACCTGGCGGCGTCCTTTCCTAACAGACCTGTTTCATAAGCCTCATCAATGGATTGCTGAAGAATTTCGGCTTCACGGACATATTCCCCGCGGATATAGATATAAGCGGCATGGGCGCCTATGGCGAAAGATCCAAGAAGGGCGCCCTCAATCAGCTTGTGGGGATCGTAACGTAAAATATCCCGGTCTTTGCATGTTCCGGGTTCACTTTCATCGGCATTAATGATGAGGTAAGAGGGACGGCCGTCACTCACTTTTGGCATAAAAGACCACTTCTTGCCTGTGGGAAAGCCAGCGCCACCGCGCCCCCGCAGGCAAGACCGTTCGAGTTCCGCAATAATCCAGTCGCGTCCTTTGGCGATCAGGCTTTTTGTATGGTCCCAGTCCCCCCGCTTTTTGGCAGCCTTCAAAGCCGGGGAACCGGTTCCCCGTAAGTTCGTGAAGATGCGGTCTTGTTCACGCAACATTTAAACGGTTCCTTTTTCATCTTCAGGCTGGCTTGTCTCCGGTTTTGACGAAGGGATTCCCTCCATCTGAGCCGGCTTGCCTGTTGCCAGATTTTGAAGGATTAACCTGATGGACTCCGGGGTTAAATTTTCAAAATAATCGTCATTGATCTGGACAACGGGGGCGCTGACGCACGCGCCCAAACACTCGACTTCTTTTAAGCTAAATTGACCATCAGACGTGACTTCGCCTGACTTTATGCCGAGGTGGGATTCACAAGCCGACTGAATTTCCGCGCTTCCCCGCAACCAGCAAGGGGTTGTGCGGCATAGCTGGATATGGTGTTTGCCGACAGGGGTTAAATGAAACATCGTATAAAAAGTTGCCACTTCATAAGCGCGAATAAGGGGCATCTTAAGGTATATCGCGACAGCCTCAATTGCGGATTGAGGAAGCCACCCGCCGCATTGCCTTTGCGCTAAATCCAATAGGGGCAAAATAGCGCTTGCCTGGCGCCCCGGGGGATATTTTTGCAAGATCCGGTCAGCAGCTGTCCGGTTTTCAGGCGTGAATGCAAAAAGGCTTGCGCCCTCAAGAGTTTTGTCTTTTCCTGGCGTCATCGGTCAATTTCCCCGAAGACAACATCCAGGGAACCAATAATCGCCACCACGTCCGATAGCATATGTCCGCGCGATAAAAAGTCGGTCGCCTGGAGAAAAGCGAATGATGGTGCGCGTATTTTGCAGCGGTAAGGGCGGTTGGTTCCGTCGGAGACAAGATAAACCCCAAATTCTCCTTTGGGCGCTTCGACAGCTGTATAGACTTCTCCGGCAGGGACATGAAAACCTTCGGTATAAAATTTGAAATGATGGATCATGGCTTCCATCGACCGTTTCATTTCGGCGCGGGGAGGGGGCGCTACTTTGTAATCATCCGTCATAACAGGGCCATCCGGTATTTTATGGAGGCATTGATGAATAATCTTGATGCTTTCGCGCATTTCCGCTACACGGACCAAATACCGGTCATAACAGTCCCCATGCTTGCCAATCGGGATATCAAAATCGAGCTGATCATAAATTTCATAAGGTTGGGATTTCCGAAGATCCCAGGGGAGTCCGCTCGCGCGGATCATAGGGCCTGTAAAACCCCAGTTTAAAGCATCTTCCGCCGTGATTTTACCAATATCAACGGTGCGAACTTTAAAGATGCGGTTTTCGGTCAAAAGGGTTTCCATATCGTCAATGAGGTTTGGAAAGCGTAGAGCAAACGCCCCAATTTCATCTAAAAGGCCATCCGGCAAATCCTGATGAACGCCACCAGGGCGGACATAGGCGGCATGAAGGCGGGCGCCACAAACACGTTCATAAAATTCCATAATGGTCTCACGTTCCTCAAAGGCCCACAAAAAAGGCGTGATAGCGCCCACATCCATGGCAAATGTCGCAATATTCAACAGATGGTTGGCAATGCGGGTGAGTTCTGAGTAAAGGACCCGTATGTACCGGGCGCGTGCCGGGGGGGAGATCCCTAAAAGCCGCTCAATGCCCAGGACAAAAGCATGTTCCTGATTCATCGGGGATACATAGTCCAGACGGTCAAAATAAGGAATGGCTTGAAGGTAAGTCTTATGTTCAATAAGCTTTTCCGTTCCCCGGTGCAAAAACCCAATGTGGGGATCCGCACGCTCAACCACTTCACCATCCAGGTCAAGGACAAGGCGTAAAACGCCATGGGCCGCTGGATGCTGAGGGCCAAAGTTGAGCGTATGCCTTGTCATGTGTTGGCCTGCGGGTCAGGAGGGACGGTTTCTTTCAGCATGCCTTCCCAGGGGCTGAGAAAGTCAAAAGTCCGGTAATCCTGGGGCAGACTTACGGGGTCATACACCACGCGCCTGGCTTCTTCATCGTAGCGCACTTCATAAAATCCCGTTAAGGGAAAATCCTTGCGCAAGGGATGTCCCTCAAAGTTATAATCTGTTAAGAGACGGCGTAAATCAGGATGATCGGCGAAAGGAATGCCCATCATATCCCAGGCTTCCCGCTCGTACCAATTGGCGCACGGGTAAATATCCGTTACCGAAGGGAGGGCGGTTATTCCATCCGTTGTAACCTTGACGCGCACCCTCTGGTTGTGCAACACGCTTAAGAGGTGATACGCAACTTCAAACCGTTGAGGGCGTTCTGGATAATCAATGGCGCAAATATCAATCAATTGCTTGAACTGGCACTTTCCATTCTCCCGCAAGATCGTCAACACCCTTAAAATGGATCCGGCATAAACGGTTAGCGTTAATTCCCCGTATGCCTGGTCTTTTTGAATAAGATCAGGCCCTAACCGGTCTTGAATGATCGTCGCTAACTCTTTGAGCGTTATCGTCACAGTTTGTCCCTCTTTCGCATCCCAGCTATTTTTAGTTACCTGATTACCTAGTATATTTAGCTCGGCTCATCGCCTATGATGACGTGAAGTAACTTACCTCTCTCCGTTCGCCCTGAGCGTAGCGATCCGCTTGCAAGCTACGCGCGAGGACGAACGGAGCAGGGAATACCCTAGAAAACCCTACGAATAGCCAGCTAAGTTACTTATACCCTCCATCCGCCATTCGGCGCCCTTGTTCCTAATTTACCCTTTACCGTGACATTTGTGAACCACGTTTAATCTTTTCCTGTAACAACATAATGCCATATAGCAGGGCTTCCGCTGTTGGCGGGCATCCAGGCACATAGACATCAACGGGCAGGATACGGTCGCATCCCCGCACTACAGAATATGAATAGTGGTAGTATCCCCCTCCATTGGCGCAGCTTCCCATGGAAATAACCCAGCGCGGCTCCGCCATTTGGTCATAAACTTTGCGTAAGGCGGGCGCCATTTTATTCGTGAGGGTGCCGGCCACAATCATGATGTCTGATTGACGGGGGCTGGGGCGGAAAAGGACGCCAAGCTGGTCTAAATCATACCGGCTTGCAGCGGTATGCATCATTTCGATAGCGCAGCAAGCAAGACCGAAGGTCATGGGCCATAAGGAACCGCTCTGCGCCCAGGATGCAAGGTTATCCAGTTTCGTGATGATATAACCTTTATCATTGAGGGTGTGGGAAACAGCGCTGAACAGCTGCTTTTCATCCTGTAACTCGGGCGGCAGGGAATTTTTGAATTTTTGAGAGGCGGGGGGGGGCATGATTAC
>CAYRJJ010000060.1:0-9799 GCA_964424515.1 uncultured Candidatus Finniella sp.
TCTCATACTCTCCTACAGTTTTCTTAAAATTGAAACTTACGCAGCGGCTCTATTGAGAAACTTTGCGCGCTCCTTACAAAAAACAAATATGATGTTCCCCAACAAGGCGTCCTGGGCAAGCAACTGCTCACAACGGGAAAAGTTCTTCTTGCGAATATGGTAGGTGATCATACCATCCCTCAGGCCCTGAAAAGTAACGAAATGGATACGAATACAGCTTATGAGCGCATGAATGAACATGAAAATAAATGGCCGGATGCAGAGGAACTCATTAAAAGCGGTCTCCAGGATGAAAGACGTCATAAAGCATGGCTGGAAAATACATTGACATAAAAAAGAAGGAAGCGTATGGGGTTGGCTATGCTGGGCTGAAAGCGTGGTTATATATCAAATAGAACGATCTCTTTATAATTCATGTTAAGCGCTTGAACCGGATCCTTTAAATTTATTAGTAAAAATAAACAATAAACGCAAGGCCGCTTCTAAAACGAAGGGTTCATATGCTTGGTACGTCTATCATTAATCTTTTACAACGATCCTTAATTTTGTTATATTTTGGAATATAAATTCTGTCGTATAAACAAATTCCGAGGAAAGTAAGATTATGGATCAAGCGGCTATTCAAACTGTTGCGGCAGCGGCGGCATCGGCATCGGGTGTTTCTGAAGGGCTTTCCCTGTGGGTGATGTTCTGGGAAGCAGCCCCAATCATTAAAATGGTTATTATTGTTCTGCTGGGCGCCTCTTTTTGGTGCTGGACGATCATTTTCCAAAAAATCGTTCGCTTGCGGCGTTTGCATACGCTGGCAGAACAATTTGAAGAAGCTTTCTGGTCTGGCGGCGCCCTGGATGATCTTTATGACCGGATCAACAATCGTCCGCAAGACCCTCTCAGCGCTATTTTTTGTGCAGCGATGCGCGAATGGCGCCGTTCTATTTCCAAGGGACTAGCGAGTTCTAATGATTCCAGGGGAACCTTGCAACAACGGATTGAACGGGTGATGCAGCTAACCGTGGGCCGGGAAATGGACCGCCTCGAACGGCACATGGGTTTTTTGGCTTCGACCGGATCTTCCGCCACCTTTGTCGGGCTGTTTGGAACCGTTTTGGGGATTATGAACAGTTTTCAAGCCCTGGCCACACAGCAAAATGCGAATTTGACCGTTGTCGCTGTTGCTCCGGGTATTGCGGAAGCGCTTTTTGCAACAGCGGTGGGTCTCGTTGTCGCCATCCCGGCTATGATTGCTTATAATAAATTATCGACCGATTTAAACCGGTATGCCAATCGGTTGGATGCTTTTTCTAATGAATTCAGCGCTATTATTTCCCGTCAATTTGAGGAGCAAGCATAACCTATGGCTGTTTCACTTAACCGAGCATCGGGGCAACTCAGGAGGCGCCGCCGTACGGGGCAAGTTTTCTCTGAGATTAACGTTACCCCTTTTGTGGATGTGATGTTGGTGTTGCTTGTCATCTTTATGGTTACCGCTCCCATGCTGACGGTAGGCGTTCCTGTCGATTTGCCAAAAACGAAGGCTGCCAAGATGAATGACCAAGCGGAACCCCTGGTGATTTCCGTGGATGCAAAGGGAAAGTCTTATCTTCAGGAAATGGAGCTGGAAGGTGATGCATTGATTGAGCGGTTGATTGCCGTATCTGGCAACAACCCCGATGCAAAAATTTATGTGCGGGGAGACCAAAAAATTAACTATGGCCGGGTGATGGAAATTATGGGTGTTATTGCGGCTGCCGGGTTTAACAAAGTATCCCTCATTGCAGAGATGCCTTCAGGCGCAGATAAAGGGAAAAAATTAATGGTCCGTAAGGCCACGCCAAGCCCGGCTATTTCTGTTCAATCGGCAGAGCAATTTGCGCCACACGGTATGCCACAAGCGCCCAAAGGCGCTATCCCTCAGGGTTCTCGTCAACTTGCGCACCCTCAAGTCATGAAGCCCCCTGGGTCTATTCATCAACAAGGGATGCGTTCTGCGCCTCTACCCCAAGTTAGGGTAAAACCCGGAGTTACCCCCAAAATGCCGGTCGTACGAACACTTAACCCTGCTGCGGGTTCAGCAAATGGCCCTAAAATTATACGGGGCCAGTAACGGCGATGAAGCGTCCGCTCATATATTCCGCGTTACTCCATTTAACAGTTCTCATTTTTCTACTGGTGGGGTTTTATAGCCCTTTTGAAAGAACAAAATTATCCGAAACACCGGTTATGGTTGAATTTGTCCAGGTGGCTGAACAAAGCGCTGCGCCTCAATTAGCTCCGGAAGTCCTTAAAGAAGCAGAGCAGCCAGAACTTCCCAAACCGGCTCCACCGCAACCGGCTCCTGCTGTCCAACCAGAGCCGGAACCGGAACCGCTTAAACCAGAGCTTCCAAAGCCTGAACCTAAACCCGAGCCTAAGCCTGTTGAGGCTGAACCTATTCCCGGCCCTACGGCGAAACAAAAACCAAAAGAAAAGCGGAAGGAAGAAAAGCCAAGGCAGAAAAAGGCTGAAATTACGCTGGATAAAAAGAAAAAGCAGATATCCAAGGTGGATGATAAGCAGAAAGATAAGAAAAAAAAGCCTTCAAAGAGTTTTGATGATTTGTTGAATGAGATTGAAAAGGCTGATGATGGCGCTCCTTCCCGCGGTAAGGGAGCGCCTGCAGCAACCATTGGCCCGGTATTAACCGCATCTGAAGTGGGCGCTTTGAGCCGGCATATGTCAAAATGCTGGCTTATTCCAGCGGGATTGCGCGATGCGCGGAATATCCGCGTACCGATTAAAATAAACGTTGCGCGTGACGGGACTGTTCAAAAAGCTGAGATTATGGAAAAATCAAGAATGACAAATGATTTATCTTACCGCACAGCTGCGGAAAGCGCCCGGCGGGCGGTACTCGACCCCCATTGCAGCCCTTTGCCAATACCTCAGGATAAATATGATATGTTTAAAGAATTTATATTTAACTTTGACCCGAAAGAAATGTTTTAATAAAGGATGGGAGGAACATTGCCTATGAACAGATTAATTAAATCCTTAATATTTATCGCGCTGTTTGTCCTGCCTTATCCTGCTCGGGCAACGTTGGAAATTGATGTTACCCAGGGGCAAATTGCCCCAACGCCAATTGCTATCCCTGACTTTATCCATGTGGATGGGAACGAAGTCGTGGGCCGTGATATCGCCGCTGTTGTTGGCAATGATCTGGAGCACTCCGGTCTGTTTCGTCTCATCAGTAAAGCATCTTTTCTTCAAGATACGCCCTCCGTCTTTCAGCATCCCCGTTTTGCCGACTGGAGGATGGTGAATGCTCAGTGCCTTTTAGTAGGGCGTGTGACCAGTGGAAGCGGAAAGGTTACGGTTGAATTTCATTTGTTTGATGTTTATAACGGCACGTCAATGCTCGCCCTCTCTTTATCCGCAAAGCAAGAGCAATGGCGCAAAGTCGCTCATATGATCGCCGACGCTGTTTATAACCGCGTTACGGGAGAAGGGGGCTATTTTAATACGAAGGTTGCCTACATTGATGAAAGTGGGCCACGCGGCACAAAGCGGGTACGGCGCCTCGCTATTATGGATTGGGATGGCCATAATAATATATATTTAACAAGCGGCGTCCATATGGTCCTCACCCCCCGGTTTGCTCCCAACGCAAAAGAAATTGCTTATTTAGCTTATGCCAACAAAACAGCGCATGTTTATATCATCAATGTGCACACCCGTAAAAAACGGCTGATCGGCCATTTTAAAGGTATGACCTTTGCGCCCCATTTTTCTCCAGATGGCCGCTCCTTGCTCTTAAGCCTTGCGCGGGAGGGAACAACGGCCCTCTATAAAATGGATCTCAGCTCAGGTACGGTTAGCCGGCTTACAGGGCATAGCTGTATTGATACCTCGCCTTGCTATTCCCCAGATGGCGCCCAAATTGTTTTTACCTCAGACCGGTCTGACCCGGATAACTGCCGGGAGAAAATCTATGTCATGGATAGTAATGGTGGTAACGTCCATCAAATCAGCTTTGGAGATGGCAAATATTCTCAGCCTGTCTGGTCTCCACGCGGAGACCTCATTGCCTTTACGAAACAACTGGGGGGGCGTTTTTATATCGGGGTTATGAATGTGGATGGGTCAAACGAGCGCCTCATCGCTGAGGGTCATTTAGTGGAAGCTCCCACCTGGGCCCCCAATGGGCGCGTCATTTTGTTTACGAAAGAAAGCGGGGGGGGGAGACGAGGCAATACCCGTCTTTATGCTGTTGATTTAACGGGACGAAACATACGTTCCCTCAAAACTCCGCGCGATTCTTCAGATGGGAGCTGGTCTCGCCTCTTATCGGAATAAGGGCTTGAGAAAAAAATAAGAAGGGGGCTGTGGCATTTTCTCTACAGTTAGGAAAAATCAGCAGTTCAAGGTTTGTTTTTTCCTTTCTTTTCGCATCAATTATTTGTTAAGTTTTATATGGTTTAATGTTTAATGTGACTAAACAAATAGAGGGATGATGAAAAATGCGTAGTAAAGTTCTTAGCCTTTTGATAACGGGTCTTACGCTCGCCGCTTGTGAATGCGCGCCAGACCAAAGTGTAAACGTTGGACAAGTTGGTGGCCCAGGCACACCAGAAGATTTTAAAGCAAACATTAGGGACCGTGTTTTCTTTGCTTTCAACAAGTCTCATATTACTTCAGAATCCATGAAGACCTTGGAAGCGCAATCTGGCTGGTTGAAGACCTACCCAGCAACAAAAGCTGTCATTGCTGGCCATTGTGACGCCCGCGGAACAGCTGAATACAACAGATCTTTGGGTGAACGCCGTGCCCATGCCGCAAAGAAAGCATTGAGCCACATGGGTGTAGACCATCATCGTTTGAAAACACTCTCTTATGGTAAAGACAATCCATTGGTTGCTGGTGATACTGAGGAAGTTTACGCACAAAACCGTGCAGCTGTTACAACCATTGAATAAGCATAGCTGATAGTCGTTTTGTCGAACTTGAAAAAACCCCGCCAAGCAACTCCCTATGGGGGACACGCTGGCGGGGTTTTTTGTAGCGTGTTGTTGAAGAAAAGCAACTTAACCGCGTCTGTTCCGCGTCTGACGACGTAAAGTAACTTACCTCTTGCCGTTCGGCCTCACGTGTGAACCAAGCAGATTGAAAATCTGGTCGCGAACGTACAAGGGCTGAGGAGATAAAAAATATTATTAACAACGACTTATGGGGTTTCAGGGTGAGTTTTCTTATCCTTCGACTTCAGCGCCTTACGCCTGCGCGCGAGGACGAACGGAGCAGGGAGAGTTACCCATGAGGATGCAATACGACCTTGAGGGACGCATAATGAAGGCGACAAGTGACCATAAACCAGCAGGAATATGAGATGAAATATTCCTCCATTCGCACCGCTGTCTTCCCTGTGGCTGGGTTGGGTACCCGGTTTTTACCGGCAACAAAGGCTGCTCCAAAAGAAATGCTGATTGTGGTTGATAAACCCCTTATCCAATATGCCGTTGAAGAAGCGCGTGACGCAGGTATTGAAAATTTTATTTTTGTCACATCCCATGGAAAAACGGCGATCGAAGACCACTTTGACGTGAACTATTCCTTGGAGCACATGCTTGAACAGAGGGGAAAAATAGCCGAGCTGGCCACTTTGCGTTCATCCCAACTGGCGCCAGGACAAGCGGTGTTTATCCGCCAGCAAACCCCCTTAGGTCTTGGCCATGCTGTCTGGTGCGCCCGCCATATGGTCGGCAACCAGCCTTTTGCTTTAATGTTGGCTGATGACCTGATTTTGGCGAAAAAACCCTGTTTATTGCAGATGATTGAGGCTTATCAACAATTAGGGGGTAATGTGGTTGCTGTCATGGATGTGGCGCCGGAGCATGTCAGCCGCTATGGTATTTTGGACATCCATAAAGATGGGGGCGCTTACGTCCAGGCTAAGGGCGTTGTTGAGAAACCAGCCATTGACCAGGCGCCTTCCCATACGGCAATTGTGGGCCGGTATATCCTTCAACCCGAAATTTTTGAGATTTTAGGCCAGCAGCAAAATGGTAAAGAAGGAGAAATTCAGCTCACCGATTCCTTTCCCTCCCTTATTAAGCGCATGCCCTTTCATGGAGTGCGGTTTAGCGGCCAACGCTTTGATTGTGGCTTAAAAGAAGGATGGCTTGAAGCGAACCTTGCTTTTGCCTATAGCCGTTCCGATTTAAAGGATTACTTGCTGTCAGCCATTGAAAAACATTGCGGGGCAGGCATCCAGCGGTAATATCTCCTATTCTTCCTTACTGGACTTCTTTCGAAACCAGGAATTTTGGTTCAGGGCTAGGAAAAAATTTGTGAGTGACCGGAGTGTACATAAGAGTACATGAGGATCACGAACAAATTTTTGACGACGCCATGGATCAAAAGGCGACGGTTTCAAAAGAAGTCTCATGAAACCGGGTCCATCCATCTGGGGAGCTTTTCGCTCAATCATAGTCCTGTTTTAAAACCTGGCCTGTGGATTAGATTTTAATAAATCTGAGTGGGCGGCTTGCGGTTCCCTGCCATAACTGACTCTGCTTACAATTGTGGGAGCGTAAGCGCTGCAGCAAGCCAGGCATCTTCAAATCTGTTGAGACTACCCATTTCTCCCTTCTTGCAAAGATAGAACTTCAGGATATTTGTGATGAAAATGCCATAGGGAATAAAAATTCATGATACGCAGTAAAGAGTTTTTCTTGAGTTTTCACCTCAAATAGACCATTTAATTAGAGTGTAGACTAACCTATTGAGATATTTAATATATCAACCCCAAGGATTCCATGAAATTTAGCGACCTCGGACTGTCGGCCGAATTAGAGCAGACTGTAAACCATCTTGGATATACAGCGCCAACCCCCATTCAAGAACAAGCCATTCCTCAAATCTTGCGGGGACGGGATCTTTTTGGATGCGCCCAAACAGGTACAGGCAAAACCGCTTCTTTTATTTTGCCGATGATTGATGTCCTGCATGGATCCCGTTCAAAAGTTCGAATGCCCCGGTCAATTGTTCTGGAGCCAACACGGGAACTTGCCGCACAAGTTCTGGAGAGCTTTGAAACTTACGGGAAAGACCATAAACTCAAAGCAGCCCTTCTGGTAGGGGGCGAATCTATGACGGATCAGGAAAAACAGTTGAAACGGGGCGTTGATGTTCTCATTGCAACGCCTGGCCGATTGCTGGATTTATTTGAACGGGGTCAAGTTCTTCTGGCGGATGTAAAAATTTTGGTTATTGATGAGGCGGACCGTATGCTGGACATGGGGTTCATACCAGATGTTGACCGTATTGTTGCAACGTTACCCAAGATGCGCCAAACGTTGCTTTTTAGCGCAACGATGCCAGCGGAAATTAAAAAACTGGCCCAGGCTTATTTGATCAACCCCAAGGAAATTATCATAGCCCCGACGACCCGAACGGCCGCAACGGTCACTCAATATGTGGTTCGGGTGGAAGATGACAAGAAACGGGAGGCTTTACGTCAAATTTTGAGGGTTCAAGAAAATCCGGGACCCATCATTATCTTTTGTAACCGTAAGCGGGATATTTCCGCTTTAACCTCGTCTTTGAAACGCTATGGCTTTGAAGTCGGCAGCCTCCATGGTGATATGGCGCAAAGCCAACGCAATCAAACATTAGAAGACTTTAAAAATGGTAAAGTTATGGTCCTGGTGGCTAGTGATGTTGCCGCACGCGGACTCGATGTTGATGGCTTAAGCCTGGTTGTTAACTTTGATGTTCCCATGAATGCGGAGGATTATGTTCACCGCATTGGCCGTACCGGTCGCGCCGGCAAGGCTGGCGTTGCGATAACCCTCGTCAGTAGCCGTGATGAAAAATATCTGGCTGGCGTTCAAGCTTTCATTCAACAAGAAATACCGGTGATGATAGGAAAAGGAATCGCTTCTCCGGCTCAGTATGATCCCCCTTCCCAATCTGGAAATTTGACCTCCCGACAAGATGACAAGACAGAAGATAAAAAGCGGCGTCGCCACCATAAAAAAAAGGATGCAGGGTCTGCTGACACTGTGGTTCAAAAAGAACAATCAGAAGAGGCTCTCCCTCTTCCCAAAAAACCGGATCATCCAAAACCGCAACGCCATGCCAGGAAGCCTTATCAGCAGATGGAAGATGACCTTGAGGAACGTCGCGTTGGCTTTGGGGTAGATGTGCCCGCATTTATGTTGAGGCCAGTTAATTTGAAACCCTCTTCTTAGGGCGTGTCATCAATGAAGGATTTTATGAAAAGCTTACGAGATGATTCACCATAACAAATTGAATCATCAACCAAATTATTGCAGTCAAGATGGTTGTAACCAGAAATTTTTTCTTCAGGTTTGGATTTTTGGGGGCGCTGGTTGCCAAGCCTTTTTCGGGGTTTTCTTCAATGTGAACGCCAAAAGGCAGTACCATAAATAAAATGATCCACCAAATCACCAAAAAAACCATGATTCCGGAAACAAGAGTCATTTGCGGCCTCCTTCAAGACTTATTATTAACATAGGTCCTTATCATCTCCCTATCATAAATAGACTCTTTCGAAATCCTCGCCTTTTGGCCCATGGCGTCGTTAAAAATTTGTTCGTGATCCTCATGTACTTTTATGTACACTCCGGTCACTCACAAATTTTTTCCTGGCCCTGAACCAAAATTCCTGGTTGCAAAAGAAGTCTAATATAGATAAGCTCCTTTTTTAACAAAGGTGACTTAATATGCTTCCTGTTTCTTTCACGAAAGCTGTTGCTCTGGGAAACGATTTTGTCATTTTGGATACCCGAAAAACTTTTATTTCTTTAACGACCGAACAGATTTGCCAGCTTGCAAACCGCCGGCAGGGCGTCGGGTGCGATCAGCTTATTGTTATTCTTCCCCCAACAGCGTCCCAGGCGCATATTGGCCTCAAATTTTATAATGCTGACGGGAGTGAAGCGGGCGCTTGCGGAAATGGCGCCCGGTGCGTTGCCCGCCTCGTTATGGAAAATGAGGAACTGGACGAACTCTCTATGCAAACGCCTGAAACATCTTGGCATGCCTCATGGGCAAATGAAGAAAGAGGCGAAGAAGCCGGAATTTCACTCACCATAGGCCAACCCCGCTTTGACTGGAATCACATACCTCTTGCCTATCCGGAAGCTTTGAAAGACGTGTCTTATCATGCGATCGCTTCTTTTTGCGTCAATGTAGGCAACCCTCACGCCGTTTTCTTTGTGAGCGATGTAGATGATATTCCTCTGGCAAGTATTGGGCCTCAAATCGAAAATCATCCCGCATTTCCTGAACGGGTTAATGCAGGATTTGCGCAAATTATGGATGAAGGTACGTTACGGTTACGGGTATGGGAACGTGGATCCGGATATACCATGGCATGCGGGACAGGCGCTTGTGCTGCGGCTGTGGCAGCGATTCACCAGAAGTTAGTTTCCTCAAGCCAATCCCCCCTTCGGATTCTCCAGGAAGGCGGGGAAATTCTTGTTGATTGGCGGGAAGGCCACCCGATTACCATGATCGGCCCGGCCCAGATAAAATTTCATGGAGAGATCCGGTTATCAGCAATTCCCGCTGAGCAAAAAAAACCTTGATATGGCTTGATCCTAAAAAATATTTTTCGCACACCTTATGGATTGAAAAAGAGATAATTTTGTGTAAACTGACGATGAGATGGATTTTATCCCTGAGTCCATGCCTCAAAAACACCCATAAATTGAGGTGGTACTTTTTTATACCTTTTTTCTACCTGATTACCGAGTATACTAAGCTATAGTTATGAGGTATTCTCTTGTGTGTG
>CAYRJJ010000061.1:0-9782 GCA_964424515.1 uncultured Candidatus Finniella sp.
TACGGATTTCCAGGCGTCTAAAAATATTCTCACTCAGGTAATTTATCACATCCTACCCTTTAAGAACATTGCCTATGCCCGCAGGTACCCTAAAAATAGTTGAATGTCATGAGGAGTGAGGTAGGATATTTACACACCAAATTCCAGATTGGGAGGCTAGGGAAAGCTTTTCTATATTTGCCAATATCGGAACGGGGTTATTAAAAAAGCAAGGCAACACTAAAAGGACAAGGGCTTTGTCAACAAAAAAACAAAGGAAGCCAGGGGCTGAAGGCTCGCCGCATTATTATTTTTATTAATCTATAAATAAAATAAAAGCACTCTGGCTGCCTTCCTCGATTTAGAAAGCAGTTGGTAGTTTAAGCGTGCCAGGTTACGCCCTCTCCCCTTCTAATCCTAAGATTGCGCTAACATTTAAAAATCTAAAAAGATAAGTAACTTCTCAATAAGTTTGGGTAAAACAAATTTTTCTAAAGTTATTTTTTTATTTTTCAACTACTTGTTGAAGAGCTATTGAAATATTACCCAAACTTATTGAGAAGTGACAAAGATAATTGCTAACTCCTTGTTTTTTTGTGGCGTCCCCAACGGGATTCGAACCCGTGTTGTCGCCTTGAAAGGGCGGTTTCATATCCATTATAACCATTTATATGAAACGATCTTGTCAAATATACCCCTTTTAAGTTAGCGCTAAGTTAGCATAAAACCATTACGACAAGCAACATTATTTTTAGCCTCCCCGACTGTTCATTTCCTTCTCAAAAGCTTCTCTGTGGTAACACCCTGCGGGGGTGGTCATGCTTCAATACAACGCTCCTCCAGGAGAAATTAGCCGGGTATGCCATTACGGAACTTTACAGGTATGATACGCCTGCTGAGATGCCTCTTTTATGGTTCATGCGTACATTAAAGATTAAGGGAGACATTTTCAAATAAATAACAATTAAAAAAGGAGGCAAACTCTGATGGATACAATAAGTTTTTCCAATGCTTTTTGTGAAATCGCCCAGGGTCTTTTTGGTTCAGAAGAAGGCATGGCTATGGCTGGTCAATTTGAGCAATATGCCAAGGATATCATATACAACCTCAACCTGGAGCATGATTCCCCCTGTTATGACTTTTATAATATCTTGAAAATTATAACGTATATAGACGCTCAGGTATTAAATGACATTGAAATTTCGCTTCTACCCTTTCCGTACAGGGAAGATATGAAAAAAGTAAATCAAACGATAAAATCTTTTTGGTACCAGCGTCATTTATTCTATCAAAATAATGGCAAGGCATCCGTCTTTATATCGGAAAACAGGTCAAGGAAAACATCCTATATGCTGTTCTTTGATAGAAAAATCCTTGATGGTTTAGATAAGAAGAAGAACGGCAGTCTACCTGGATATGGTAATTTTCCGACAGCGCACTGCCGTAAAATGAGGCAACTTTTCGAGGATTTCCGGCAAGGTTATGGAGAGGGATGGGAAAGCATTTCCCAAAAAGATTTTTTGAATTACGTTGAACAAAAGATTACCAAAAAAGTTTCCGTGCTTGCTTTAAAAGCTATGTGGAGGGATTTTTACAATGGAGATATTGACGCCTTATTAGAAGAAGATGACCATTAAACGGGGATAACTCCTGTAACTCCTTGTTTCTTTTTGACATGCACCGATGCACCTAAAATAGCAGTTTCCCGATGCATCGATGCACCTTAAAATGGCAGTTTCCCGTCAACCAGGTGCATCCCGCAGTTTTCCTTACTTTTCTCACTTTTTGCGCCTGTTAAATAAGCACACCCCTCTGTGTGCCCTTGTTTTCTGCGGCATGTAGCGATGCAGCACGAAATGGCAGTTTCCCGTTGCATCGATTCACCTCAAAATGGCAGTTTTCCGTCAACCAGGTGCATCCCGGAGTTTTCCTCACTTTTTTCACTTTTTATGCCTGTTAAATAAGCACGTCCTCTGTAACTCCTTGTTTTATTTGACATGCATCGATGCAGCACAAAATGACAGTTTTCCGATGCATCGATTCACCTGCCTTCACGGCTTATTTTTTCTGTGTCTTTACTCTCATCGTGCTTCAACAACCCGCAATCGAAAGGAGATTCAAATGCCCCGTGTCAACCTTATAGAACCCGACCTGCAGGAGCGCTTTCAGCAATATCTTGAAGACAAGCAGTTCACCGTTAAAGAGGCAGCCAGAATTTTAAGGATGGCGCCAGGCACGCTCCAGAAAAAGAGAGTCAACAAGACGGGACCAAAATACATCAAGACTGGCCACCGCAGCATTATTTATCCAGCAAAAGACCTCATGGAGTACATGAAAGAACGCCATTACTTTTCAACGTCCGAGGATCCCGCCCTCTTGCCGCAACCGAAAGAAAAGCAAGGGGCGGATACCCGCCTCCCAACAACGACAGCCTGTAACCTTAACTGACAGAAAGGATAAATCATTATGACTTGTATGCACAAAGACCCTCTGGAGCACAAAGACTTTAAATTCATCAACACGATCTATTTTGCCTCGCTTGACACGTTGATGCAGATAGATAAAGACCTTATCCGCCGTGCCCTGGCCAGGACTGATCTCGTGCGCCAATGCCTGGAAGGACTTCTTAAACTTGCCGATAAACTTGACGGGAAAGGAGACTAAGCCATGGCGCTCCCTATTATTTCCGCTGATCAACGCTTGAGTGAACCCCGTGGCATCAAAGGCTGCATCTTTGGCAAGTCAGGCATCGGTAAAACCTCCCTTCTCTGGACGCTGCCGGAGGAAAAAACCCTGTTTATGGATCTGGAGGCGGGCGACCTGGCCATTGACGGGTGGGGCGGCGATACTTTACGTCCCCGCACCTGGAAAGATTGCCGTGACTTTGCCGTGTTTATCGGTGGCGCGAATCCCGCCTTACGGGATGACCAGCCCTATAGCCAGAAACATTTTGAAATGGTTTCTGAACGCTATGGCAGCCCCTCTTACCTGGATGAGTATGACACGGTGTTTGTGGACTCGATCACCGTGGCAGGGCGGTTGTGCTTCCAATGGTGCAAGGGCGAGCCACAGGCTGTTAGCGAGAGGACGGGCAAACCCGACATGAGAGGCGCATACGGGCTACACGGGCAGGAGATGATCGCGTGGCTCACCCATTTGCAGCACACACGGAACAAGAACATCTGGTTTGTCGGCATCCTGGACGAAAAAGCGGATGACTATAAACGCCGGTATTACGAACCCCAGATCGAAGGGGCAAAAACAGGGCTGGAGTTGCCTGGCATCGTAGACCAGGTCATCACCATGGCAAGCCTGAGCGCCCAGGATGGGGAAGAGACCAGGGCTTACCGCGCCTTTATCTGCCACACGCTGAACCCTCACGGCTATCCAGCCAAGGATCGGTCAGGATGCCTTGAGTGTGAGGAAGAGCCGCATCTCGGAAGACTTATGAAGAAAATTCAAAGCAAGGCAGCAAAGCCCGCCTTACAACGCCTGGTCTATGCATGTCCCGACCAGACGCGTCTGGAACAGACAAGTCTGGAGCAGACAAGCTTGCCAGAAATAGCCCCCCAACAAACAACAGCAGGAGAATAAACCATGGATTTTAATACAGCGGAACCACAGCAATCATTTGACCTCATTCCAGGAGGCACGATCGCAAAAGTTCGCATGACGATCAAGCCAGGCGGGCATAACGACCCTTCCCGTGGCTGGACAGGCGGGTATGCCACCATTAAGTACGCCTCAGGCGCTATCTACCTTCATTGTGAATTTGTGGTGATGGGCGGCCTTTACGACAAGCGGAAAATATGGAGCCTTATTGGGCTGCACAGTCCCAAAGGGGATAAATGGCATAACATTGGCCGCTCTTTCATTCGGGCTATCTTAAATTCCGCAAAGGGTTTTTCGGAAGAGGACGTCTCGCCCCGGGCGGTTGCCGCCCGAAACATTCAAAGCTTTGCTGACCTTGATGGCGTCGAGTTTATCGCTTGCATTGATGTGGAGAAAAACAAGCAAACCGGGCAAGAGCGTAATGTCATCAAAAGAGCGGTTACGAAAGGCCAGAAGGATTATCCAGGCGTAAACGTTTCAGGGGAATTACAGGTGGCTGGCGTCGTTGTCCCTTCCTCTCATGCTTTCTCAGATGCGTCTGTCCCAGACGCGTCTGTTCCAGGCTGGTCTGTCCCAGACGTGTCTGTTCCCGTTTGGGCGAGATAAGGAAGAAGGAGGAGAAACTATGTTGTTAAGACCCAGGCAAAAAAAATTAGTAAGCCTCGCTGTAGAAGCCTTGCGTCAGCATGGCAATACCCTGGCCGTCGCCCCGACCGGCTCCGGCAAGACCATTATGCTGTCGGCTGTGGTCGGGGAATTGTTCAGGCTTTCCCCGATCAAGAGTTGCGTGATAGCGCATCGGGACGAACTAACTGTCCAGAACCAGGGCAAGTTTCATCGGGTTAACCCCCACATACCGACCAGCATCTTTGATGCTTCCGTCAAGTCATGGAAAGGGAACGCAACCTCTGCCATGATCCAGACCTTGTCACGGGAAACGAACCTTGCCAGCATGCCGCGCCTTGACCTTATGGTGATCGACGAAGCCCACCACGCCCGCTCGGAAAGTTACTTGCGCGTTATCGGCCATGCAAAAACCCTGAATCCCGATCTCAAGGTTTTGGGGATGACGGCCACACCCAACCGCGGGGACAAGAAAGGATTGCATCCCGTCTTCTCCAATGTGTGCGACCAGATCACGGTGAGCGAGTTGATCGCCTCCGGCCATCTTGTGCGCCCCAAAATGTTTGTTATGGATATCGGGGCGCAACAAAAGCTGAAAGAGGTAAAAAAGACGGCGGGGGATTTTGATATGGAAGAAGTCGCCCGCATTATGGACACGCGCCCCATTAATGAGGCGGTCGTCGCTCACTGGAAAAAGAAAGCTGGAGACCGCCAGACCGTGGTTTTCTGTTCCACAGTGGGACATGCTTACCATGTCCAGCAGGGCTTTTTAAAGGCGGGCTTCTCCGCCGTCCTTGTTTATGGGGAAATGCCCGCCATGGAGCGTGAGCAAGCCCTTGCAGCCTATACAAGTGGAAACGCCCAGGTGATCGTTAATGTAGCCGTGCTCATGGAGGGGTGGGATCATCCCCCCACTTCCTGCGTCGTCCTCCTTCGGCCAAGTTCCTACAAATCGACATTCATTCAAATGGTAGGGCGGGGCTTACGCCCCGTTAACCCTGAAGAACACCCGGGCATTGTCAAAAATGACTGCATTGTCCTGGATTTTGGGACAGCGACCCTTGCTCATGGTTCCCTTGAACAAATGGTCAAGCTGGAAGACGAAATACGCGCCGGAATACACGGGGAAGCTACCGCTAAAACCTGCCCTGAATGTAGCGGAACCGTCCCTGCCGCCGTCTCTGAATGCCCCTTATGCGGATTTATCTTTGAATCTCAAGGCAAGGCGGACGAAAACACAATACCACTGCATGAAAATGATTTTGCCATGACGGAAATTGATATTCTGGAGCGTTCCCATTTCGTCTGGGTAGACACAGATGGCCAGGGACATTCATTCATGGCCACGGGCTTCGATGCCTGGAGCGGGGTTCTTCTTCGCGCGGACGCATCCGGCCATGCGCAATGGCACGCTGTTGGTGGGTTCCAGAAAGAACACGCAACGCTTTTAGCTGCTGGCGAAAAAGCCGTTTGCTTCGCAGCCGCGGATGACTGGATGAATCTCCATGAGACCGATGACAGCGCACATAAGGCCAAAGGGTGGCTGACCCTCTCCGCCACGGAGAAGCAACTGGCGCATCTGCCGGAACACCGGAATGATTACGGCCTTACCCGTTACAAGGCATCCACTCTCCTGAGCATGAAATATAACGCCTGGAAGATCCACAACGCTTTATACAGCAACGGAGTTTCCCGATGATTGACAAGACGCTTCTGGAACAACAGGCTCTTGTGGCGGCTTTGCGCCCCCTGGGAGAAGCCGTTACTGAAATCGGCATGGATAAGCCTTTGTCCGCCTATACCCGCGAAGAAGTTTTGATCCTGATAGAAACTGTTGTCGATGCCTGGCAAAAGCATCTTCTGGACAATTCTCCCGATCAATCTCTCATTCAACTCCAACAAGACACGCGTGTCGAAGAGGAACCCGTTTAATGACAACTCCCCTTACATCTCATAACTGTCCCACGCTATCGGATAAAATTAATGAGCTTATTGATGCCCGCTTGCAGGACAAGAACGCTCGGGAACCGCAGCGGGATTACCTGGGCGCATCGAGGCTTGGCGTATCCTGCGCCCGCGCCTTGCAATACGAATATACCCACACGCCGCGTGACAAGCCGTTTTCAGGAAAGGTGTTGCGCATCTTTGAGATGGGGCATGCCCTTGAAAAGATGGCCATCACCTGGTTAAGGGGAGCGGGCTTTGATATCTATACTCTCCAGAAGAACGGCGAACCATTTGGCTTTTCCGTAGCGGACGGGCGCATTCGGGGGCATGTGGACGGGATTATCTATTCGGCGCGGCCTGAATCCGGCGTCCTCTGCCCCGCTCTGTGGGAATGCAAGACCATGAACGCCAAGTCCTGGAAGCAAACCGTTGAAAAAGGGGTGCGTGCGTCAAAGCCTGTCTATGCGGTTCAGATCGCCCTTTACCAGGCGTACATGGAAGAAACCGTCCCAGGCATCTCTAAAAACCCCGCCTTGTTTACCGCCATCAACAAGGATACCTCGGAAATTTACCATGAACTTGTGTCCTTCGATCGGGCATTAGCTCAAGAGGCGTCTGACCGCGGCGTTAATATCCTCCGCGCTACGGATGCAGGGGAAACCCTGCCGCGGATTTCTAACGACCCCGACCATTTCGAGTGCCGCTTTTGTGATTGGAAAAACCATTGCTGGGCGAAGGTCGCCCCCCTGAAGGAGATTTTATAACATGGATTTTAATGATGCGCCCCTGCAATCGCAGGGCATGGCAAAACAACCGACGCGCACACGTGTCACTGCCGATGAACTCAAACAGCAACTTCACAGCAAACTCCTGGAAGCATTATATTATATGTTTCCGGCGGGCAAGGTTGCGCACAACACCTTTTACATTGGCAATATCAAAGGGGAAGATGGCGAAAGCCTGACCGTTGAGCTTGCCGGCGGCAAGACCGGCTTGTGGCATGATTTTGCGACAGGGGAAGGTGGCGACATCCTCACCTTGTGGGGCGCAGCCCATGGATGGGACAGCCGCCGCCATTTTCGTGAAATCGTTATTTCTGTCCAGGAGTGGTTGGGAATATACCAGAGCCTATTGCCACAAAGGGACGTGGCCACAGAGGCGCAAGCGTCAGGGGCGCAAGCGTTAGGAGCGCCTACAAGCAAATGGACTTATAAAGATGGTGACGGTCATCCGCTTGTTTGGGCTTATCGCTATGATTCCGCCAGGGGAAAAGAATTCCGTTATCAGGATGCCAGAACCGGACAATGGAAAGTCCCGTGCCCCCGCCCCTTGTACAACCAGCCAGGCATCGGCCGTGCAGACACGGTTATTCTGGTCGAGGGAGAAAAGTGCGCTGAGAGCCTCATCAACTCAGGGATCTGCGCAACCACAGCCATGAATGGCGCAAACGCCCCGATTGACAAAACGGACTGGTCACCCTTAATCGGCAAGCACGTGCTGGTATGGCCTGATCATGACGCGCCTGGCAAAGCGTATGCGGACAGGGTTATCAGAAAACTCGCAAGTCCCGATTTAAAGCTTGCCTCTCTTTCCCTTCTGTCTATTCCCGAGGGTAAGGCAGACAAATGGGATGCGGCGGATGCTATTGATGAGGGGATGGACGTTAAGGCTTTTATGGATAGCTGCGCCCATCCGGTTCCTCCTCTACCCGAGGCTGAGGCCATACCCGAGCCTATGGAACGAAAAGAAACGGAATATAGCGGAAACAAAGATGAAGGGGAACTCTCCAATGGATTGCTTACAATCGGGTCGGACTTTGAGGTTGGCAGACGCTGCTTGATGGATTTAAGGCAAAAGTATGGACAGGTCATCTTTACGGATGGGGATTTTTACAGATACAAGGATACCCGATGGGTGACGTTCACCCCAAAGGAACTGCACGACGAAATCGAGAAGTATGACGGTTACTTATACCAGAATCCTGAAAATAACGATGCTAAAGTGATCAAATTAAACATCAGTAGAAAGAATTCAGCCCTGCACACTATGGAACAGGGCGCATCCGTCAAGGATTTTTTTAAGGACGCGCCATTGGGAATCAATTGCGCCAGCGGTTTTATCCGGTTTGTTTTTAATGATGACCTTCAGAAATGGGAAGCCGTCCTTGAAGACCATCAAAAGGAGCATCGCCAACGGCATACATTGAAAGGAACCTGGAACGGGAATGCGCCAACGTGGGTTGCGGGGAGCCTCCATAGCCGGTTACTGGATGGTTCTTTTCTGGGGGATGCGGATAAGGAGAGCAAGATACAGGTCATGAAAGAACTGGCAGGGGCGACAGTAGCAGGGTGCGCCACCAAACTGCTGCAACCGCGTGCGGTGATTTTGTTGGGAACCCAGGCCGAAAATGGGAAAAGCCAGATCCTGAATATGCTGCGTGGCCTCCTTCCAGCTTCCGCTATGAGCAGCGTAACGGCGGCAAGGATGGGGGATGAACGGCATATTCTGGGAATTTGCGGAAAGCTGCTTAATGCCAGTGATGAGCTATCCGGAGCTTCCGCGATTTCTTCAGACGTGTTTAAAGCCGTTATTACAGGAGAGACCGTTACTGGAAGGGACGTTTATAAAAGCCGTATAGAGTTTGTCCCCATTGCGCAGCACGTTTTTGCGACCAATGCGCTTCCCTCATTTCAAGGGGGAATGGATAGAGGGGTACAGCGCAGATTGCTGGTTATTCCTTTTAACAGGGTAATCCCTGCTGAAGAGAAAGTAGAAAACATAGGCCGCCGCATTCCCGAAGAGGAAATGGATCTGTTGTTAGCGTGGGCGGTGGAGGGGGCGCTGGATCTTATGAACAAGCGGGGCTTTACCATTACAGATGCTTTAGCCAAAAATTTACAGGACTGGCTGGAGGAATCTGACTCCGTACAAGGTTGGGTTGCCGAGTGCCTGGAAATTTTGAAAGATGAAAAGGCATGCCTGAAAACGTCCTATGCCTATAAATGTTACCAGGCATGGGGTAAGGAACAGGGTATAAAATTAGAACAAATGGTTGGCTTAAAAAACTTTGTATGGCGGATGGCTTCTATCGACGGCATCCATTACAAAAGGATAAGTTCTGGCCGTATCTTTACGGGCATCAATTTAGCGCACGACGCGCCCAGAAGCACAGATTTTTAAAAATGGCGTCAGGCAGATTAAAATGAGCATATTAGCCCATGCCAACCTGCCTTACGCCCCCTGGCATCCAGAATTTTTCCCTTCTCTCTAAAAACAAGGCATTCCTTGGGGCATAAATCCTTCAAACCCGCAGCCAGCCTGGGTTAGTGTCGCTTCATGTCAAAAAATGTCGCTTCACTTCACGAAGCGACACCCCGCAAAGCCGCAGAACACATAGGTTTATGTCGCGTATGTCGCTTGTGTCGCGAGAGAAGTCCACCTTCTTCTATAGAACTAGAATGATGGAGGGTATGATGATCGCCTGCGGGATGTACAAATTGGTTTTGTGAAGCTGGTTAATGCGATTCTCGCGACACAAGCGACACAAGCGGCATAACCTCAAGTATTCTGCGGCTTTGCGGGGTGTCGCTTCGTGAAGTGAAGCGACATTTTTTGACATG
>CAYRJJ010000062.1:0-9606 GCA_964424515.1 uncultured Candidatus Finniella sp.
TCATGGGAAAAAAACCTGCTGCTTAAATCCCAACTCTTCATCTAGAAGAGGTATAAAAATATTTTTTCAATTATTATTTGAATTAAACCTCTAGAATTGAATTAAACCTGAAACTGATCTTTAGATAAAAATAAGGGTTTTCTGTCAGGCACTAAATAATTGATTTTAAACACTTATTTTTACTTTGTCCCTCACGGCAGCTTCTCGCACACTACCCCAAGAAAGTTATGAGAATGTGATTGAAAAATTCCCAGTGTGAGGATGCTCTAAATTCCTATGGTCCAAAATCGGGGCTTCCTTACCAGGGGGCCATAACATGCCTCCTCCACTAACCGAATGCCATTGTAAAGGCTAGAACCCCTTAAAGCTCTATATCTTATAACTGGCAATGAGTTGTAGGATAATTAGCAGAAAAATAGTCTCTTAGTAATTGAAAGTCTTTTTCATCCCAGTTAAGATATTTATACTCTTCTTGCTTTTCCAAAGCCTCCTTACTAGCAGCTTCAAATTTACTTTTTACTGCTTCAGATCTTAAATGTTTTAATTCAATAAATGTTAAGTGTTGAGACACATCACGTATGGTTCTATCAATAACAGTATGTAAGCTACACATAAGTACTTCTTCTGGTTGATCATAGTACTTTTCTTCAATCTTCTCGTGAAGATGATACAGACCATTTACTATGTAATTTTCGAATTTTCCATCCCATTGTAAATTCTTATAACGGACCAAGTCATAACCTTTTTCAGTAGGTTGTATTTCTTCAAATTTCTGTGTTTTTAACTCTAGATTTAAAGATGGAGGCCACTCACTTAAAGCTTTCTTAAAAAGTTTGTCAAATAAAAGATCTTCCTCCTTCATTATTGGTCTCCCCATTTTCTCACCCGCCCATCTGGCCAAATACTAGCAGGCTGTTCGTTGTTTTGCCAAGAACGTTTTGTTTTCCACATTTTCCACTGCTCACCACCGTGTTGTGTGATATCTGATTCCCAAACAGATCCATCAACTTTGCTTTCTCTGGCTTTTGTTCCCTTGAAGTTTCTCTTAAAAGAACCTGATGCAACATCTGGATTATTGGGATAGCGTACCTCTTTTTTCTCGCTTGATCTGTCCTCTTTCGGCTCCCAATCAGGAGCAGGGTTTCCGCCAGCGGCTCCCCGCGTTGTTGCGCTGCTTGACGTGGAAACGGAGGACTTTCCATGAGCCTTCTTCTCTAAACAGGTTCTGGTGGGTTCACGATCAGCGATAAGGGAGAGTTTATCTCTAAAAGACGGGGTGTTAAACGCATCCTGGAGCGTTCTTCCTTTTGCCTGTTCTTTTTCCGCAATAGTTTCGCAAAAAGGAATTTGCCACGCTATCTTTTGCCAGGCTTCCTGTGGAGATGAACATATTTCATCATGAATTACATAATATATACCTCCTGCGCTTGTTCCTCTTACCTGGATCATGCCATCTTCAACCAACTTCAAAAATATGCCCTCGCTCCCCACTTCTTCATAAAGTCTGGAAAGGTTTGTCGTCGAATAAATTGCGGATGCTAATGCTCCTATGTCCCCGCTTACGCGAACGAAAGACAACCAACCTGGTAAAGGAATGGTCCTTGCAAAGTTGTTTTCAAGAGCATTCGTTGCTGTTGCAATAGCTATGGAAGGATCCCGGCCCGTAGCCGCAATCGCGCTGCCAGCAACAAGACGGGCGGCGTTAATATAAGGCTGTAGCTTTTCTCGATAGGCAGCCTGATAGGCTGGCATTGAGAACGGTTCCCCGCTTTGCTTCATTTCGTTCAAGACTTCACGCTCAAGCTGTGGTCGATCCACCAAAGCTTCTGCTACAACTTCCCCGATTACGGTGCCTGCGCCACCCGTGATGCCGCCTGCTAATGGATTTTCGCGATCCAGCACAGCCCCCATACCAGCGCCCAGCACAAAATGCGCCAGTTTGTGCTCAATTGGCGTCAGGGATTTGTTGGCGCCGAAGCCGCGTTTCCGATCTTTTCAGCAATCGAGCCACTGATCGTATCCACAAGGGTCCCGATGGCGCCACTTTTCAAGGCATCGCCAAGATTACGCCTCTCAATCGCTGCGGATACGCTGGCTTTGACCACAGAGCGTAACCCATTGATCATGAGACGTTGACCGAACCCTTGTAAGGTTCCTCCACCGCCAATTAACCCGGCCGTTGCTACGTCTGTGCCTAATGATCGAAGCCCCTGGTTGGAAAACAAATCCTGGCCTGTTTTGATAATATCCCCGTGCCTTAAGGATGTAGTTGCTTGGGTGCATACAGCGCTGAAAGCGGCGGAAGCCATGCTCATACCTGTTGATGTGGCTACCATTGATCCGCCTGTCAGGTTCGTAATTGCTGAAGAGAACAGGCTGCCGCCAATACCCTGAGTCGCTATAGTCATGCCTAAAGCAACCACGACCAACGCCGCATCGGGGATAAGTTGCTCATGATAGGCCCATTCGGTGTGCCATTGCTTCAGTTGGTAGGTGGTCTCGGCGAATTTCCCAATGATCTCGGGTCTTTTCCCCATCCAATCCACAGAATTAAAGAGCATCGCGCCCTCATCCCCGGGAAGCTTTTGGGCGCCAGAAAAGGGAACCCCGGAAGACGGCGTAACAGGCGTTTCTCCTGGGGGGATAATTTCCAAGTGATCAAAGTGGTTGGCTGAACGCAGAGAAGCCATCCCCGTTTCCATGGCGGAACGTCCCTCTCCCTCAAAAGGACGATGAAATAGATCAACCGTTGGCGCATCGGGAGATGCTTGCTTATGATGGACAAGCTTGAGTCTGAAGGAAGAAAGGCTCGCGTCCTTACGATAAATCCTGAGATTAACCCCCAGGACAAGAGCGAGGGCGTCCATTACGCCAGAGGGTTTCTGGTCGCCTTCTCCCGCATGGAGGCGGTCATAATGCTCACTGCCATAGCCCAACATCCAGCCAGGACTTCCAACAACCTGATGGATAAAGGCGGACGCCGTTTCCGAGTTACGAGTAAAGGCGTCTTCTGCCGCCTCCGCCTCATTTAAAGCGCCTAGCGCTACCCTCACAGCCCTTTGGACTTCCTCGCGATGCACGGGGTTACGGCCTTGAACGCGTAAAGCTTCATCCGTACAGGCTAAAATCTCTGCAGGACTTTTTCCTTCAACCCCAAAAGCGGTATTAGCCGTCCGCACCGCCTGGTCAAGATTGGCCTGGGCTTCCTGGCTGTCCCTGGTGATCTCTTGCGCCTTTGGGATGATCAACTCTTCCATCGTGAGAGCTTCCCGCATCTCCGGCGCCAACAGGGCGCACAGTTTAGGTTGAAGAACAGGGTTATCAAGCCCTGCTTGCAGCTTTTGAACGGCGAGCTGACGAGGGTCAACGCCGTCCCTAAAATCAGGCTGCCCTGTCAGGAGCGCATAGAACCCGCACGCGCTGTCCGTTGCTGGCATGGGATGGACAAACCGCCGGACGCCGTCCTCGTCAAGGGTAAGGGGTTCGCTGGCTTTTGTCGTCAGCTTGATCTCGCCATCATCAATTTTGCGAACAATCTTATCGACCAGAAGGACGGTGGGAAGCATGACCTCAAATCCTCCCTTGCATCCAACCTCACTGCTGGATAAAGGCGACTCTGACGTTGTATTCTGGCTGTACAAAAATTCCCGGATCAAGGGCGCAAGGATAAGCCGTTGTACGTTGAAAACAACCCGATTAGTGTCACTCTTTCGAGCGCCACTCTCTACGGTCAGGGTAAACGGTGGGGGAGAAGTTGATATGCAAAAAACAACCTGATTACCAACAATGTTCAGCTTGCTTTTGGGGCTTATTAAAACTAGGAGAATTCTTGATGTTTTACGACACATACCCCTAAATTTGACCAGGATTTTGTAAAAATAAACCGTCTAAAGCCAGTTGCTACGACAAAAATTAACCTCCATAACATATACTTAAACCCAAGGAATCACTGGCTAAATCAATGAATTTCCTAGTCCTGAAAAGCAAGCTGAACATTGTTGGTAATCAGGAAACAAAATGGTTACTGTACTAACCCCTCTCCACCAAGCCCGCATCAGTACCTCTAACTAAGTAACCCCAACTCTCGTAATTCCTCGCATAGAATTGTCGTGTATTCTGAGTTCAATGCAATGACTTTCTCTTTAAATTCTTGTACTCGGTCAAGTGTCTTTAAGGCATTGTCCCTTTCATTCTTTGTATCAAAATAACGCAACAGTTTATGCGAACCAACGTACCCGCCCGTAGCGATCCAGTTAGAAAATCTGGTAAAATAACGGTCAAGAACTTGCGCGGACGCTGGCCACACGGTAGCGGCAGTAAAGGGGAGGAGTAACCCCATCTGAACCGCTGGATTTGTTATTCCTAAACTGCTGCTTTCTAATATTTCGTCCCCCAAATAATCCCATAAGGGAAGGGTAAAATAAACAAAACTGGCTGCTCGAGCCGTCCAGGGAGCTATACGCTCCCCCAAAAAATTACAGCTGGATTGGGGCTTATAGAGCCAAAGGAGTTGTTCACATTCTTTATAAGTTAATTGAGCCTCTTTGAAAGATGATGCGACAAGAAAAGGAGATGCTAAGGCGGTTGCTCCCATAGCCATCCCCATAGACATGTCGGAAGACAGCGTACAAAGATCAAACAATTTATCCAAAAGAACGTATGAAACAACTCCCTTCATAGGGAGGCTCGCCGTTTGCATGAAAAGGCTCACCCCCCTGGATATTTGTGAAGCCTCCTTATTCCAGCTATGCCGATCATCTGGAAATGTTTTTTTGATCGTGTCCATTTGCTGAAGGGCAGCTTGATAGCTGGATGGCCTGGCAACTAATGGTTCCTCTTCTTCTGTCCTGTTATTTAACAGGGTATCCGGCTGCCCCTGGAGGGAGCTTTGAGAGCCTCTATCTGAAGGCAAAGATTCTTGAATAACCATCATTTTTTTACCAAGTTCCTTCACTGCAGAAGTGAAGCCTTTATGTTTGATGGCTTCTGCAGCGCCCTCTATAAGACCAAGGCAACTTTCTTTTTTTCCCTTTTCATCTTCCGTTTTATAAGGACGAAAGAGGTTTTCACCGGGATTATTCGTCGAGCGTACAAATAGAAAATATACAATTGGCAAAGCCAAGGCCCCAAAAACGCCTCCCCAGATGCGGGGGTCGCCCCACCCTGTTACATGAGATTCTATGTTCATGATCAAGGCAAAGACGGTTGCCTCCCAAAAAGCCATCTGGATAAATTGAGTGGGATAAGAATAAGTAAAGCGTTCAATTTTTGAATGGGAACGGGTCGTGACGACTTTGTGGGCTTCAGACACTTCAGGTTCCGGGGTCTCTAAAGCATTGATCATACCTTCATAGGCTGCCATACATCCCACGCCAAACGGCGTTACAAACATCCCGGCAGACAAGGCCAGGCTGGCTGGGCCTGTATCGGGAATAACATCCTTGGTAACCCCAAGATATTCAAGGCCAATCATCCCCGCAGGAAGAACGGCTTGAAAGGAGGGAATAGCCGAAATTATAGCAGCTATTGCCATTAAAATGCTTCTTTGAGGCGGGGACACCGGAACACGGGCTACTGTTGGTATAAAATACTGTATTAAATTTAGGTTGCCTGTTTCCGGTTGAATAGAGCCTGCGTCTGAGGACTCTCTATCATCTTCCCCTTCCAACCGCTCATTACTTTGGTCTCTCTCTCCATAGTCTTGAGCATGAAGAACTCTACCCCTCTCGTAGGTATTCCCCTCTTCAGCAGAATCCCCTGCTTTGACAGGAGAAGAACAAATTAATGAAAAAACAAAGAAGAAACAGAAAAGTAAGTTTTTACGGTCAAACATTGAATTGTCCTTTTTATTTCAGGGCTAGGTTGGCTCTATCTTTGTGAAAATGCGCTCTCCACAGTGTACGCCAGAAAGTCTGAGCTTTGTTAACGCAACCCGAGTGAAGCATTATCAAACCCTGAAAGCCAGGATGGCCGCCTGGAAGCATATGGATCAAACGTTCAATTCTTTTATTTTTCAAGGTTACTTTCCTTAAACGTCAAGATTTTTTATGACTCTTTCTTCAAAAGTAATAGAACCTGCACAGAACCAAAAAGCTTATAGGGAAGGTAAGCTTTTTGATTACCGATTGCAATAATTTTTAAAAAATTTTTGAATAAATTGCATCAAGATGTAGGTTCTATGATCATTCCTCTGTTTTTCAAAGGATTACCTCAAAATTTAGCTGAGATGGTTACGTTTCTTTTTTTGGGGGGGATCTTTATCAAACACTGCCGCTTTCTAACATTCCACTAACACTCTTGAAAGAAGCCAACCGAATGCCAAAATTAACGAAAAAGCTTGTAGAGAGCAATTTACCAAAGGAAAAGGGCTATATGGTCTGGGATGATGAGATCAAAGGGTTTGGATGCCGTGTTTTACCATCAGGATAGAAAACTTACGTCTTTCATTACATAATATCACCCACAACAAAAAATACGCCTACCTCAAGATAGGCGTCCATGGTAATTTTACGGTTGACCTGGCGAGAGATAAGGCAAAAAATGGTGCGCTGATATTGCCCAGGATATCGACCCAAAAGAACAGAAAAAAACCAAAGTCCTTGAAAAAAAGAAATCCATACTATTCTCCCTTTTTTGGGAGATTTTCACTGATAAATACATTCTTAATACATTACAAACCAAGTACCCAAAGGGGAAATAAAAGCAGAATTAAAAAACATATAATCCCTTTTTTTGGCAACAAGAAGATTATGATATAGAGCGACGGGCTATTTTAGCATTCACAGATTCGTTTCCCAATATAAAGGGTAATTGTACAAAATGCCTCAATTTATTGAGTACGGCTTTTGATCAAGTGACAAGGCTCAACAAATCTTCTTCTCTCATCAAAACAGAGACATCTAACAAAAGAACGCTAAGTATGGTATATGGATGAAATTGCATCTTGTTGTAAAAAAAATAAATTGCTACTGTAAGTACAGCACAAACCACCCCTATTCCATAACGTCACCCATAAGTTTTTCCAATAAAGCCACAGGCAACCGAAAAAATGAGGTTTACTAAATTCATAACTATATAAAGTAAGGAATAAACCCTATCTTTTCTGGGGTCTTTCCGGTCTTCAAAAAACAGCCCTGCCACTGTCAAGAGGCTTGGTTTAATAATTGCATAAAGCACCAAAATAGCTCGGATACCATAAAAGCATCCGCTAAAGATACCTTGGTCAGATATACCGAGCTAAAGTCCGTGAGGTGCCGTTTGAGGTTATGCGTCTCCACGTTTTTATTCCCCCGCGTTATTTAACCCTTGTGGTTCTGTGTACGGTTGTAAGGTAACCCGCAGTTCATCTCCTTATCCACCCTTCTTTCACCGCCCTTGGGTGGCGCAAATTGCCGCATATCGCCGTTGCATACCACAGGCGTACAGAGGTCATAGAAAAAGCTTTGCCGTGTTTATGTGTGGGGGTTGGGTAGGGCAAAAAGGGCAGGAAAGTCCTTAAAGTAAAAGCATACGCCTCCCCTTGAGCGTCACACAATAAAGAGGGAGGACAGGAAAATCCCCCCCCTCCCTCAATCAATATGAAAGAAGACCGTAAATTTGCGGCCTTCCGGCCGTTGTAGGATTAACTTGAAGAGACCCACTTTGTGGGATATGTTGTTTGCAACCATGATCAAAGCTCGTCAGTTTGGTTGTGGCTAGTGGCGCATAGGCTTCCAACGGCTTGTAGGTCACGCATTACGGACCATTCGTAACGCTTGCTACTATAAGATGGAGATGTGAAGTTTCTTAACCAATGATCTCCAACCTACATCCGTAGGAATACAATGGAGTTGTATTAAAATCAAAGATTTTTTGCTTTCTTCAGTGTTGATTTCCCCTTGCTGCAACAAAATGGGATTTAACCACCCGGCATAAAAGTATCAAGCACCCAATCCCCAATGTTATTAATCCCAGAGAAAAGAAGAAAGTTTGATAATGCGTAAGGAACCCCTCTGAACGGGTTGCAGGGTTTATTGAAAACTCCGCAATGATGCCCGCAAAACAATGGCCATAAGCGATGGACATTGTCCAGAAACTCATCATCACGCCTTGAAGGCGGGCCGGAGCGGATTGGGATATTTTTGACAGGCTGATCGGCGCAATCCATAATTCTCCCAGCGTTTGAAAGAAAAATGCCCCCATAACCCAGAGGAGCGGGACAGGGACTCCCTCTTCCTGGTCACACCCTAAAGCCAGGGTCCAGAAGCTTGCTGCTGCGAGCAAAAAGCCGCACCCTGCCTTAACCATCCCCTCGAGGGGCTTCTCTTTTTCCATAAAGCGCCTGAACAAAGGGAGCGCCGTCACGCCACACAGCAAGACGAACAGGGGCTCTAAAGAATTGATGGTTGAAGCAGGCACGGCCATTCCCATCACGGTCAACCCCCTTCTTCAGGAACAACAGGAAAGAGCTGCCAGATTGCTCAAAAAAGCTGACAAAAAGGGAGAATGACAAAATGTAGCCTATGACCGACCAAACCCCCTTGCGCTCTTCAGGCTGGCATTGATAGAGGATCTTTCCCATATAGACCACGCTGGCAAAAGCGGTTACACCCGTTACCAGCTTAAAAAGTTCCTTATACATGAACAACAGGTACACGGCCAAAACCAGCAATGCGGCAATGCCTCCTGATTTGGCTGTCGAAAGAGACGGGGCTGGCCTTTGGTAAGACGGATGGAAGCGCATGCTTTTGTAAACCAGCCAGGTCGCCCCTACGATCAGGCCAGCGACAATGGCCAGGGCATAATGCCACCCGTATATTTCCCCCACAAGCCCGCACAGGGCGGGCACGATAAAAGTGCCGATATTCCCTGTGATGTAAACGTTCGAATAAAGCCTCTCTTTTTGGGAGTCTTTGGGATCTTCAAAGATTAACCCGATGGCCGTCATAAGGTTGGGCTTGAAAAAGCCTGACCCAACGCTAAACAATGCCAGCCCCATAAAACATAAATCTTTGGAAGGGAAGAAGAGGCAGAACAAGCCCAAAATGCTTAATGCGCCCCCCACTAAGACGCTGTTCCTGACGCCGAATCCCTGGTCGGCAAGGTATCCGCCAGCAATGGTCGTGCCATAACACAAAGCCATGAACATGCTGTAAGCGGCTACGGCTTCGGAGTCGCTTAACTCAAGATGGTGGATGATATACAGCACAAAGAAGGACTTGAGGGCGTAGAAACAGGCATTGAACAAGGGTTGCATGAAGTAAACAGGCGTCAAGTTCGGCAACAATGAGAACAACTTCAGTTTCATCGTGTAAAGGGTCATGTTTTTCTATCCCTGGATTAATATGAGTGGTTTAATGGGAAAATATTGCATACTGTTATTTCAGGATAAAAGACAGCAGGTTTACTTATAGGGTTTTTTGCCCTTTTGGTAAAGGCTGTTTTTACGACCATTTTTCCTATTATATTTTACATAAAGGCCCGATGTAAAAATCGTGACAGCATCACCTAAAAGTATGCCTGTATTAGAAAATTTGTTAACCCCTTGAACCCGAGCCATTTTTTAAAATTGACGCTTACCACCTGACGTTTTTTAGATAAGCCCAAAGTTTGGGTATGTTAGCCAGG
>CAYRJJ010000063.1:0-9598 GCA_964424515.1 uncultured Candidatus Finniella sp.
TCTTCTCTCTGGGACTGTTAGCGTTGGGAGGCGGGGTGACGTTGCTCATATGCCGCCGGATGGTTAAAGCCCGTGGTCTTGCGGCAAGATGAAACGCTTAACCGGTTTGGCGCGTCAAAGGGAAACCGATAAAAAGTGAAGGAAGCAAAAAAACTTTGACTTCCATAGAACTCCATTGTACTTTTACGGACGTAAGCTGGAGATTACTGGTTAACAAAGTTCCACATCTCCATCTTAATCAAGCGTTACGGATGGTCCGTAATGCGTGACGCACAGGATCATCACACCCTGTACGCCACTGGCCACAACCAAACAGATGAGCTTTGATCATGGTTGCACACAACATATCCCACAAAGTGGGTCTCTTCAAGATAATCCTACAACGGCCGGAAGGCCGGAAATTTACGAACTTCCTTCATATTGATTGAGGGAGGGCGGGATTTTCCTGCCTTCTCTCTATTATTGTGTGATGCACAAGGGAGCGGTATGCCTGTACTTCAGGGTACGTCTGCGCCTTCTCGCTCTTCCCACCCGTCACATATGAACACGGTAAAACCCTTTCCTTAATCTCTCTGCGCCTGTGGTATGCAACGGCGTCATGCGGCAATTTGCGCTACTGATGGATGCTGCAAGAAGGGTGGATATGGATAAAAATAACCGCAGGGAACCAAAAGCATGGCTAACCTTAAACGTCACCTTACGGAGTTTAGCTCCGTATATATTACCCAGACGCTTTTTAACATCTCTTTCTATGGTATCCGGTCTATCTTTGTTCTGTATGCGGTTAACAGGCTTCTTTTAAATGACGCTCAAGCGATCAGTTTTTTTGCTACTTTTATGACCCTGTGCTATGGGACTTCCCTCATTGGCGGATACATAGCTGACAAAGGTTGGGGCGTTAAAAATACGGTTATGGCCGGAGGAACGTTGAGCGCTTCGGGTTTTTTATGTATCTTGTTTCCTTCTCCTGATTTGTTTTTTCTGGGTCTGGCTTTAGCCAGCCTTGGTTCAGGCTATTTTAAACCCAACCTTTTGACAGCGGCGGGATTGCTCTTTGAAGATCCAAAAGACCCCCAAAAAGAGAGGGTATATTCTTTACTGTATATGGCAATGAATTTAGGCGCTCTTATTGCTCCTGTTCTCTGCGGGTTTGTTGGTAAAACCTGGGGGTGGCACTATGGAATTATGCTGATTGCCATGATCTTTACAGGAGCAACGTACCTTGTACACAAAACGATGCGGTTCCATCCCTCTTACAAGGAAATACGGAGCATTTCTAAAGGGAAGCTATTTTGGGGTAACCTGTCCCTGGTTGCTCTTCTTTATTGCTTGTTTAAATACCAGGAATCTTTTCATAGCTTGATGGGCGTTATTACCTGTGGAAGCATTTTGTGCCTTGGAAAAATCTATTATCAATGTAACCCTCAGGAAAAAAAAGATGTTTTAACGATCATCGCTTACATCCTTTTATTCGCTCTTTTTTGCACCCTTTTTGAACAGGAAGGGACTTCCCTTATGTTATTCTTTGAAAAGGCTGTTGACCGTCAGGTTATGGGGGTTGTCATTCCCTCTTCCTCTTTCCTTTCTTTAGGGTCTCTTTTCGTTCTGGTTTGCAGCCCGTTTCTTATGTTCTTATCGAGCCAGTATTTTGAAAAAGCAAAACCGATAAACGGATTTGTCAAAACAGGATGGGGCTTTTTATGCGTCGCCGCCAGTTTCGGGATTTTAGCTTTCGCCTGTCAGGTTAACGGCGCTTCTATTCCTTTCCTGTGGATTGTTGGCGCCATATTCATGCAGGTTATCGGCGAGCTTTGGGTTGCTCCGGTCAGCTTTTCAAAGATATCCCAATACGCTCCCCCACGCTTCAAAAGCATCCTGATGAGCTTTTGGTCAATGGCGATTGCCTATGGTCATTACCTGGCAGGGTTTGTGGCGCAGCTCTCCTTAAATAATAGGACATCGCTGGCTCTTGACAATTCCTTTGAAAGTTATAGAATATTTTTTCTCCAACTTGGCATTTTTCCCTTATGTATTGGTTTGTCACTGCTCTCTTACCAGGCAATCAAGAGTCATATAACGAGTAGGAAAAGGAGGATATCATGAAACTTAAAAAAGCAAAATTTCAGTCAACGAGAACATGGCATTATAATTAATGCTATTTGTTGTTACGCCCTCAAAACCTTGGGAACCAAAAGGGAGAAGGGTTTAAAATTTTCTCTTGCCAGCTTACTTCTGTTGGGCTATCTATCGGAGAATATCCGCCAGAACCTGGTAGGCGCAAATTGAGGTTACCAAGTAAAGGAGATTGATCGCTCTTTTATTGAGAAGCCTCAATTATAATCTTCGGTGTATCCGTCCTATAAAAGACTGGACGAAACTGGCTATCAGCTATAATGCTATTGAATTGTTTTTAAGGAATATATTTTTACTTTTGAGTTCTGCGCGTTTTTGTGTGCCAGGATAAAAGCTTGTAAAAGAGGATGAATTGAGCTATAAATAGGGCGTATGGAACTCAATTAAAAAAGGGTAATTTAATATTTGAGTCTCCAGAGGATATGACCCAAATTATATTAAGTCACTTTAGGTTTTGTTTTTCCTATATCAGCGATGCATTGTAGAAATATTTTCTTATGAATTTATCTTTTTACGTAAACATAAATAAAGAGAAAGAGGCGGAGAGCTTATCATGAAACTCAAAAAAGTAAAGTTTCAGACTGCAAGAACTTGGGGCTATAGTTAATTTACTAGATTTTCTTTAAATAGTTTTTTAAATCAATAATTTCTTTATCTTCTTTTAAATACTCCGGGTAAATTAAATACCATTCTATTTTTTTATCCTTAACGTCAGGTAGTATGTTTAAAAGGTTAGCATTTCTTAGAATTGACATTGCTTCATAACCTCCGATTATACCTTTACCTTTCTTTGCTGCATCGAGAAGGCATTCCAACGAACCTGATAGAAAAGAAGCTGTATTTGTTTCACCTTCAGGCATTCCAAGTTTCAAAATCCAATGTATGTCGGCAAATGGATAGTTCTCAGGATTTGAGGAACTCGTAATTAAACAATGATTTTTTAAATCTTCAACCTTTTGTGGCTCACCGTATTTTTCTAAGTACTCTTTGCTGGCATATAGCTTTTTCTCCAAGGAAAAAAGCGGCTCTTGGATGGCAGTTTTAGCATTTTTATCGTAAGGTCGAATAACTATGTCCGCGTCACTTAAAACTATATCAAGCATGTGATCATCAGTGATTATCTCAAATATAAGGTTAGGGTGATTATCATTATAGTCGAGCAAGAGATCGTTAAGAACATATGCAGCAATAGCATGCGTTGTCGCGATCCTAATTTTTCTTTTTCCATTGCTTTCCAAAGGATGGTTATTAGAACAAAAACCTCTCATCGCTACAAAAAAGGGAGTAATGTGCTTTAGAAGTTCTTCCCCTTTGCGCGTCAGAGCAACGCCCCCAACTTTCCGCACTAATAAAGGGCATCCGACTTGCGTTTCAAGGATTTGGATTTGGCGCGTTAAAACGCTCTGGTCGATATCTGATAACCGCGCCGCTTTTGTAAAACTACCGCATTTGGCGATATGATAGAAAAGCTTCGCCTTATTCCAGTCGAAGTCCTTAAAATTGGAAGCGGTAATAAGTTTGTTTTTTTTAACCATGTCACAATATCCTTTTCTTATCTCAAAAAAGTTAGCCGCTAATACTTAAAAAATAAGTTTTTTTATTCTAAATTCAAGTTTATTTTAATTTCATTTAAAACTTAATTTTAAAAAATTCTTTCTTCTACAATATGTCAGGAAATAATGAGCAAAAGCTACATCAACACCATGCATAACCGCATTAACTTAAAACGTATATAAACATTTTTTTTATTATTTACAAGTCTAAATGGGACTTTAATTTGACTGTATGCATCTTTAAAGAAGTAAGCAGGAGAAAAAGCCAGCGACTCCACCTTATGCGACAGACTTACACTTGCCCGCGCTGCGCGAACCAAAGATTAAGCATTAAGCCCAAAGCGCTCTTAGCCGTTCCCGACATTTCTCCTGAAGGGAGTTGGCGGCCTCGTTCTGGGCTATGTTCAGCTTTTCATATTGATTGATTTCCTTAACCACTTCCTTTTGTACGGTGAGGGGCGGAAGCGGGATTTTAATGGATGCTATGTCTTCCAGGCTGATGCTTTTGGCGATGGTGCCAGCGGAAAATTTTTTGATTTCCCTGGCGTAGGTTTCATTCTTGAAAATGTAGTACAAATATTCGCTTGAGAGTAAATTTTCCGATGCAATCCTGACCTTGACCAGATCGGATGAAAATATGCCGTTACTGTTTGCTATGGTCGCCTTGCCAATGATGGCGGATCGGATGTTCTTGTCCCTTACCGCGATCAGGATATCCCCTTTAACGCAAGCATTCTTTTCAGTTGTTTGCGTCTCATACTTGAGATATTGGGACTCGTAATGAGGAAAGAAATCTTTCTTGACCGAGTTGAGAGTGAACAGCGGAATGCCGCTATCTGACAGGTGGGCGCCTCTGTGGGAAAACCCCGTTTGATGGAACGTGACCAGGTCACCAAGCGGCACAAGCGGATAGGGAGAGCGGGCGTGGCTGTCCTCATAATGTCGGCCGAGCCAGGTTTCCTTATTTTGTCGTATCTTTTCAAAGGGAACCTTGATAAAGCCAGGAGAGGTAAGCCCTTCTCCTGACGCATCATGGGACAGGCGAGCCTGGGAGTTGCCACCTTGCAGGGCGTCAAGGGCGTTGAGGCCATCAATTTCCCCATACCAGAAGTGGTCTTGCGGCTTCGGGCAGCGGATATTGTCAAGGTAGATCAGGGCAGTCCTGACATTCGTATAAGGATGGAAAATCCCATGGGGCAAGGAGACGACAAGCCGGAGGTTGGCGTTGTCCGTCAAGAACCGCCTGGCAGGGCTGCGTTCTATGCCGCACAAAAAACCTTCCGGCACGATGGCTACCAACCTCCCGCCTTGCCGGATGGACTGGAACAGGTGGAGGATGCACAGGACATCCGTCTTCTTTCTCGCAAGCCCGTTTTCATACAGATGGTCGTATTGATAGTTTTTGGGGTCTTTGGCAAAGGGAACGTTCGTCAGGCCGATGTCGTATTTTCCATGTACGGGATGCTCCAGGGTGTTGGGAACAAACTCAATGCCGCTATGGTCGCCCCAATGAAGGATGGCGTTCATCTTCGCTATGCGGACAGCGTCAGGGGATGCGTCCTTGCCAGCAAACAAGCTTTTCCCGCCTGGATGACCAGCGCCCTTGATATGGTTGAAGGCTTCCACCAAGAGGCCGCCCGCGCCGCAAAAGGGGTCGTAAACCGTCTCATCGCGCGTGGGGCAAGCCAAGCCCGCCATAACCCTGGCAAGGGGACGCGGCGTAAAGTATTGCCCCAAGCTTTGCTTTGAGGCGGATTGCTTCTTTAAAAAATACTCATATGCCTCGCCTATGATGTCCGAATCAATCGACGACAGGCGGTAACCGTCCAGAACCGTCACGATCTTCTGGATGGCGATTTTTTGGAGCGCGTGGGTCTCAAAAAATACGCCTTGCGCGTCATACTGAGCCTCTAGAGCGGGGAGGATAACGCCGTTGAGGCATGCCGCCTTGTCGGGCGCATCTTTCAGAGATTCCCAAAATCCAGCTTGCCCGCGTTCGTGCATCAGTTTCAAAAACAGGATGTTGGCAAGCATACGGAAGCGAGGCAAGCCAGGCGCGATGTCCTGGAACCAGAGGTATTTTTCTACCCGCCTGAATATATGGTAAAGCGTTTCTTTGCCTTGCGCCACTTGCGCTTTGGCTATCCTCATTTAACGGCTCCTTCCCATTCATTCCGGTTTGCCGCTTCCAAACTTGTTTGTTCCAGGTTCGCCTGTTCCAAACTCCTTTGCTCCAGCCTCCAGTACAGCAACGCCAGTGCGTCCGCCTCGTTATCATCCCGTGGTTTGTGTCCGCGCTTCTCCATCGCGGCTACTATAGCCAGCTTTGAAGCATTGCCGTTGCCCGTTGCAAACTTCTTGATCGTCCCGACCGGAACACCCTCGTAAGGCAACCCATGCGCATCACACCACATTTGCAGGGTCGCCATGAAGCCGCCAAAAGTTTGGGCGGCGACCGTGCCGTTGTGCCGCCGGACGGCCTCAAAAATCACCTCATCGACTGCGCAATTGCCCTTCGTCCCGAGCCACCGCCTGAATCGCGTATAGCGGGAATGTCCGCTATCGAAATGCGCGGGCTTGAAACTCACCGACCCGCTGGAAACCTGGCCATTTTCCCGCAAAGCCCAACCTGTCGTTGTGCCGAGGTCAAGGGCAAGAATGTTGTCGCCCATGCGCAATCCTTTACTTCCAGGCGAAATTTATTTACTTGATCAGCATATCGGATACTTGGAGGTTTGTCCACTAAAAAAAGCAAGGATTTGCAACAAAATCGTTTTTAAGGCGTCAAACGAGGCCGTACAGCGATTTCTAGTGTCGTGTGCTGGGTCAGTAGGTTTTAGAAACATATGCCATCAGGAAGCCTCCTAAAGACGTTTAAACGCTATTTTAAACGCGACCCATATCCCCGTGTAAAATACCGGAGGTTGGTGATGGTCGCATGCCGCTTGCGCCGTCGCTGGCGGAAGAACCGCGTCAATCGCTTAATCCAGGGCATTGTCGCTTCTCCGGCGTCGGTGTGACGTTGGTTTGATCAGCCAAAAGGCTGACTTTG
Organism: uncultured Candidatus Finniella sp.; assembly: GCA_964424515.1. GTDB lineage: Bacteria > Pseudomonadota > Alphaproteobacteria > Paracaedibacterales > VGCI01 > VGCI01. The sequence continues at coordinate 6,739 of CAYRJJ010000063.1, forward strand.
CGCCGCTTTTGTGTCTTGTAACCCTTGTAACTCTTTGTAACCCCTTCGCGGATTCGATGGAGGGTTACAGAAAAATCTTCTTTTTACATATATTTATATTAATAATATATATATGTAACACTTGTAACACTTAAATATATATATCGTGTACGCATTATTTTTATCCTCCCGTATAATCACACATGTACATCATGGTAAGTATCTAAAAAATGGTGTTACAGTGTTACAGGCGTTACAAGCCATAAAAAACATTTATTTATCAATTTATTAAGCTGTAACCCCTTTTAAAAAAATAGAAGTTACCAGGGTTACAAGATTGGTAATGGTCTTGCCGCCTTTCCGCCGCCGCTGGGAAAGGAACCGCTTCCATTGCGTGATAATTCATCTCATGGGCTGTCCCTTTTCTGTGTTGGGGAGTTGCTGGCCAAGTTTAGCGCAGGCTCTTCGTCTCCACCACACGCAACAGGGAGCTATAATGCTACAGCGGAGAGCCACAAAACCAGGCGCACAGGGTTTTTTAGCCGTTCTTACTTAAAAAATCATTATTTATCAACTATGTTCCACCTGTTCCACCCTGTGCCCCCTCCATAAACACGATGAGGTGGAACAAAAAAATTTTATCTTTACAATTATTTATATATATAAAATATAAATATATTTAATACGTGCCACCTGTTCCACCTCATAATATATATCGCGTGCATATTTTATCCTGCCTGTAATTTCACGCGTATGTGCGTGTATGGTAAATGTATAAAAAAAATAGGTGGCACACGTGGAACAGGTGGAACAAAGCCAAATAACTATTATTTATCAAATGATTACCTTGTTCCACCTTTAAAAAAACAGGCGGTATTAAGGTGGAACAGACCTGTTAATGCGGGTCGCAATTGTCCTTTTTCCGGCTTTTGATCAACGCGGATCGGCTTCGGGAGGCGAAAAGAGTAGATCTAAAAAAATGGGCGCAATTCATCAGGCAGCGAGAATTTATGATGCAAGAAACCTGCAAAAATGCTATACTGCTCAATGAGGAGAGGGTTTTTAATTGTGATGCATTTGTTTCCCTCTTCTCAACCTTTGGCCGCCGAACGGTTGAGGTTCTGAATGCCTGTCCCGTTCTTCACCTTGAATCTCCCTGCTTTTTGTTGGTTGGCTCTCGCATTTCAAGGAATGGACAACGGTGGGGATTGCTTTTGTTGTTGATCAAAAGAAAGGAAGCGGATGGTCTTCAAGCCTGGACAAAGCGGCAATCCTTTGGGGAGAGCCAAACACATTGACCCCCGCTCTGAAGATTTGCAGCGGTTTTGCAAGGAGCGCAGGGACGATATCAGGGAAGTAGGAGAGATCGCCTTAAAACGCGCTGTGGAGAAGGAAGAGCCATGGGCGATCAAGCTATGCATGGAATATTTCTATCCCAAGCCTGGGACGTTTGTGGCCATTTCCAAGGAAGAGAGCAAAGAGGTTAGCTTGAGGCTTGACAGCTTCGTTAATGCGTTGCCTTATGAAGACCAGCAAACCTTTTTAAAACTGTGGATGAAGAGTAAAAAAGGTATTAGGGCATTTGCGGAAATAGGTGGCGCGGCAGCAGAAAGTATTAATAGCGTGTCTACAGTAAATAATGTGAAAGAAGCGGATTTTATAGATGTGGATACTGATGCGCAGACGCCCGCTTAAAGCCACCTTCTAACATGGAGCTAACAAACTTGAATACTGGCGTTGATTATACCTTAAAATCAATTAATTTTCAATAAGTTAATATTATAGATTGTCGGCTAAGATAGGCAACAGCCTATAAAATGACGCTACAATTACGCTCGCATGCTATAGTCAAGACAGCGGATGGCAACTGATGCGGGTTTTTAGCTAACAAAACGTATAACAAAACTATTTTTATCAAGTTAATACAATACCTTAAATTCTGGGGTCTTCCTACCCGTAACATGCCCCCAGGGGCGGCGGGGGGGACAAGGAGCGCCCTCTCAAATATCATTCGCTTTGTATGGCGTCATGGCCATACTGACCATACGAACAGGGTTGAGTTCGCTAGTTGTTTTTTCCCTTAAATCACCTCTTGTAACTTTAAATGCCCCATTGAAACAAACTATTTTTTATCAACGACTTACAATCAATTTTCTTGCAAAAAGCGCCTGATTTGTTGTATAATCGGTTAAATGTCCAAACAGCATTTGGATGCCATCATGACCGACCCTGTTCTTGATTCCTATTCCGCCGACAAGCTGGCTGAAAACCTTCTAAAGCAGTTCGTGTTTTATGAGCCGACGCCGAAGCAAAAGGCTTTCCATGACGCAGGTCTGCATGCGGGGGAGCGCCTGTTTTTAGGCGGCAACCGGACGGGCAAGACCAACGCCGTTTGCATGGAGATGGCCATGCACCTGACGGGAACTTATCCCGCCTGGTGGCAGGGGTACCGCTTCCGGCGTCCCATCAACGCCATTTCCGCCTCCATCAGCTTGAAAGATACCCGCGATATTTTGCAGAAGAAGCTTTTTGTCGGCGATACGGACGGCTCCATGCCGCCCATCCTGCATGAGAGCTATATCATCGCCAAAACCCACACCACCATTGCGGGGGCATGGGACACCGTGCAGATCGCCCATAGCTCAGGGGGCGTCTCTGAACTCAAGTTTAAAGCCTTCCAGCAGGGCGAGTCATCGTTTCAGGGAGTGAAGGCCGATTTTATCCACCTGGATGAGGTGCCGAACTTCAAAGTGTACCAGGAAGCCTTAATACGCACGACCGCCTTCGATTCGGAGAAAACCTTTCTGACCGTCTCCATGTGGCCGGAACGGGGCAAGGATGAGTTGATTTCCCATTTCATCGACCATGCGCCCGAGGGGGA
>CAYRJJ010000064.1:0-9559 GCA_964424515.1 uncultured Candidatus Finniella sp.
CTCGCTCTTCTCAGCCATCAGTGGGCAGTAAACCAGGGCGGCAAAGCGGTTGCAATCACAGTTGACCACCAATTGCGTGACGGCTCCACCGCCGAAGCCCATCACGTCAAAGCCTGGCTGACCGCAAGGGGGATGGAGCACCATATCCTGACGTGGGAGAGAGCGGAAGGGAATAAAGCGCCTCAAACAGCTATTCAGGCTACTGCCCGCAAGGCGCGTTACCAGCTGTTAGGCCAATGGTGCAAGGACCACGGCGTCAGGCATCTGCTCACCGCGCATCATGCGCAAGACCAGATCGAAACCTTTATGATTCGCCTGGCAAAAGGGTCGGGGCTAAAAGGGTTAACCAGCGCCCAAGGGATTGTCCCAACAAGCTTTGGGCGTATTTTGCGCCCCCTGCTCACCCTGGATCCCCATCGCCTTAAAGCGACCCTTAACCAGTTCCAGCAGCCCTTTCTTCTGGATCCCGGCAATGAAAATGAGGATTTTACCCGCGTCCGGTGGCGCCAGCTGCTTCCCCCTCTCGCCATTGAAGGGATCACCGCACAAACAATCCAGAAAACGCTTGACCGCTTGAACCATGCGCAACGGCTGCTTGACCAGCATGTTTCTCGCCTTCTCCACCAGCATGTCATCCTTTCCCCTTATGGATATGCGATTTTGAAGAAAGATGCCCTTCAGGAATCACCCGAAGCAGTTGAGGAAATGCTCAAGCGCATCCTGGCCATAATCGGGACACGTATTTACCCTGTCCGGCGCCAAGCCCTGCATCATGCTATGGATATGATGAAATTAGGCAAATCCATTACTTTAGGAGGATGCCAGATTTTATGCAAGCCTGAGGGGTGGTGGATTGTAAGGGAGCTTGCCGCCATTAGGAAAGATACCCCCGTACAACTGCCAGGAACCTATTTGTGGGATAACCGCTTCAAAGTTGTGGTCTCTCAAAAAAACCCTTGTCGCATCGCCGCCTTGGGAGAAGCAGGCGTACAACAGCTGGAAGGGATCTGCAAGGAACGCGCCAAAGGCATCCCCCGTATTGTCCTTAAAACTTTACCCGCTTTATGGCAGGAAAATGAGCTTCTTAAAACATTGCCTTCATTCCTCTTTACGCCTCAAATGATTGATGCTAAATTTTTTCGTGACTTATGGTGCAACAAAGCCCCAAATATACCAAGCGCGATGATAAAGTGAGCTTTTCAGGACACGCGGCGCCCAACAGAACAAGGAGTAATGATTCATGTCTCGTTTTATTCCATACGGCCGCCATTCGATAGATCAGGATGATATCAACGCTGTTGAAGCTGTTTTAAGGGGGGATTGGTTGACTGGCGGTTCTGGCGTTGAACATTTTGAGCGGAAACTTTGCCAAATGACGGATGCTTCATTTGCCGTAGCTTGCTCAAATGGGACAACGGCTTTGCATCTCGCCATGCTTGCTTTAGGGATAGGAGCTGGCGATGTTGTGGTTGTACCTGCCGTAACGTTCCTTGCGAGCGCAAATGCCGCCCGGTTTGTTGGCGGTGACGTTGTGTTTGCGGATGTGGATCCCGATACGGGCTTAATGACGGCGTCAACCTTGGAAAAAGCGATTACGGATTATAGAGAACCATCAAAAATTAAAGCCATCGTTAATGTGCATTTAAATGGCCAGTGTGAAGACCTGGAAGCGGTTTATCAAGTTGCGCGCAACCATAACCTTTTGGTTATTGAAGATGCAGCTCATGCCATTGGTACCCATTATGTTAACCAGGAAAGGCAAACATACCCCATTGGTTCTAACCAATACTCTGATTTAACGACATTCTCCTTTCACCCCGCAAAAACGATAGCGACAGGGGAAGGCGGAGCGATTACGTGTCAAACTCCGCAACTGGCTGAACGGCTCAGGTTATTGCGAAGCCATGGTATGATTCGAACCAGGGAGAACTGGCAATATAGCGATCAGGGATTTGATGAAGCAGGTACCCCAAACCCCTGGTATTATGAAATGCAAGATTTAGGCTTTAACTATCGGATGAGTGATATTAATTGTGCGCTCGGTTTGAATCAACTGGCAAAACTGGGTCAATTCAAAGCCAGGCGTAAGGAAATAGTTGAAAAATATGATGCCGCTTTTAAAGATACAGCGCATATATCTCCTCTTAAACAGCGCCCTTTTTCTGATACGGCCTGGCATCTTTACGTTATTAAAATAGACTTTAAAGCGATCGGGAAATCCCGCGCCTACGTTATGAACACGTTGCGGGATCAGGGCATTGGAACGCACGTGCATTATATGCCCCTTTACAGGCATCCTTATTATCGGCATTTATATGGATCACAAAATTTGCCAGGAGCCGAAGCGTATTATGCATCCTGTTTAAGTATTCCTCTCTATGTGGGGTTAACGGATGAGCAGCAAGAGATGATTGCAAGCGTTTTGAAGGCGTTATGACCTAAAGTTTATGGCGTGGTCGCAACAATTTGCGACAAAAGCGGTCTAGCGACTGAAAATTTTCTCGAAACATAATCCTATCAGGAATATACTCCTTATAAGTCCGGAATATAGGGAATCAATTCCGCATAGGTTTAAACGTGAGGAATAAAAATGTATAAACGCCTGTTAAAAATGGACTTACCAGACCAACAATCAGCTTTTTTATGGGGGGCGCGCAAAACAGGGAAGTCAACTTACTTAAAGGTGACGTTTCCTGAAGCTATATACTATGATTTGTTGAAATCTGAGCTGTATTTTCAATTTTTAAAGGAGCCTCATCTTTTCAGGCAAGAGATTTTAAGCATAGAATCCGAAAAGCCCCATCCTGCCATTATTGTTGATGAGGTTCAAAAGGTTCCTGCTCTATTAGACAATATCCACTGGTTGATCGAAAACACAACAGCTCAATTCATTCTATGCGGATCAAGCGCCCGGAAACTTAAAAAAGAGGGAGTGAATATGCTTGGCGGCCGGGCCTGGCGGTTTCATTTTTTCCCGCTCGTTTATCCGGAATTACCCAAATTTGACCTGCTTCATATTTTGAACCATGGGTCTGTTCCTGCCCATTACGATTCAAAAAATATAACCCGGGTCATGGCATCTTATGTTGATGACTACCTGTCCCAGGAAATCCAGGCTGAAAGCCTCGTTCGTAACTTGCCAGCTTTTTCAAGGTTTCTGGATGCTTTGCGTTTTACAGTTGGTGAAATGGTCAACTACACGACGATATCCCGCCAGGCAGGCGTTGATGCCAAGACGGTTCGGGAATATTTTACAATCCTGGTGGATACGCTCATCGGCTATTTCTTGTACCCGTACCGCAAGAAGGTCAATCGGGATATCATTAAAGACACGCCAAAATTCTACTTATTCGACGTTGGGTTATCAACATACGTGAAGCGGTCATCCATCAAGGACTTGCGGGGACCTGAAGCGGGACATGCCCTTGAAAGCTATATTTACCAGGAACTTTATGCGTATGTGCATTACAAGGAACTCAAAACTGATATTACCTATTGGCGTACCAAATCAGGCCATGAGGTGGATTTTATTCTGGGTGATGGTGAAGTGGCTGTTGAAGTTAAGGTATCCTCAGATATTGCCTCAAGAGACCTCAAGGGCATCCAGGCTTTTATGGAAGAACATACGGGTGCGAAAGCAATTGTCGTTGCAAATGTGGATCGGCCTCGCCTTATGCAACTTACTTATGGAAGCGTCACCATTTTGCCTGTCGAAATTTTCCTGCAAAAACTTTGGGCAGGGGAAATTATCGGTTAATTCTTCAAAAGCGTAAAATTCAGAATTTGTTATTTGAAAGACACGTTCTGTGCAAAGCGGCTCTATGAGCGGGAATTGAATTGTACCCTAGGAGTTGCAAAAATTAGAAAGCCTTTTAAGGAACCTTGCCGGCTTGGAAGCCATTTTAAATACACATTTTTCAAAAGTTGCGCATGAGCCAGATTTTGCTTGTCTTAAATATTTTATGGTTTCATCCAAAGGAATGCCTATGTTATGTTAACGTACTATAAGATATAGTCGCCAATACCCCCGGATAAAAATATCATATCCAGGCAGGAGGAAATTTTAGTGAACAACGCCAATCGAAATTTAGTTTTTTGGATCTTGATAGCCATTGGTTTGTTCGGGATCTTTCAGGTTTTGCCAGGCTCCTCCTCACGGGCGCCTAATCCCCCTATTGCTTTTTCAGACTTTCTTATCCATGTTACGGAAGGAAGAGTGAAAGAAGTGATGATCCGGGGCAATAACATTTCCGGAAAAACCAGGGATGAACATTCCTTCACAACCTATGCCCCTCAAGATGCGACGCTCATCCCCCAGCTCATTGATAAAGGGGTCCACGTTAAAGCAGGCCCGCCCGAGGAAGAAATGCCCTCCCTCTTCCATATGTTTTTATCGTGGCTCCCTATCATTTTACTCGTCGCTTTTTCAATCTTTTCCTTACGCCAGCTTCAATCCGGCGGCAATAAAGCGATGGGATTTGGAAAGTCCCGCGCACGCTTGCGAACGGAAAATGAAACAAAAGTGACCTTTAACGATGTCGCTGGCATTGACGAGGCCAAACAAGACCTCGAGGAAATTGTTGATTTCTTGCGCGATCCTCAAAAATTCCAGCGCTTAGGGGGAAAAATTCCCCGGGGCGTTCTCCTCGTTGGGCCGCCGGGCACGGGTAAAACCCTGCTGGCGCGCGCTATTGCCGGTGAGGCTAATGTCCCTTTCTTTAGTATTTCAGGATCAGACTTCGTCGAAATGTTTGTTGGCGTTGGCGCAAGCCGTGTCCGTGATATGTTCGAGCAAGCCAAGAAAAACGCGCCATGCATCATTTTTATTGATGAAATCGACGCCGTCGGGCGCCACCGGGGAGCTGGACTTGGCGGCGGGAATGATGAACGCGAACAAACGCTCAATCAATTGCTGGTCGAGATGGATGGGTTTGAAGAAAACGAAGGCGTGATCCTGGTTGCCGCAACCAACCGTCCCGACGTTTTAGACCCCGCGCTCTTGCGCCCCGGCCGGTTTGACCGTCAAATCGTTGTTCCCAATCCCGATATCATCGGCCGCGAGAAAATTTTGCTCGTTCATATGCGTAAAGTTCCTCTCTCCCCGGATGTGGATGTTCGGGTGATTGCACGCGGTACGCCCGGTTTTTCAGGCGCGGATTTGGCCAATCTGGTTAATGAAGCGGCTCTTTTAGCGGCGCGCCGGGGAAAATTGGCCGTAAGTATGCATGAGTTTGAACAGGCTAAAGACAAAGTGATGATGGGAGCCGAGCGGCGTTCCATGGTCATGACGGAAGATGAAAAACGGATGACGGCTTATCATGAGAGCGGACACGCCGTGATCGCTTATTATATTCCTGATGCCGACCCTATCCATAAAGCAACCATTATCCCCCGGGGGCAAGCTTTAGGCATGGTCATGCAGCTTCCGGAAGGGGACCGGATTTCTATGTCCCGCAGTCAATTACTGGCCCGCATAAAGGTAAGCATGGGGGGCCGCATCGCTGAAGAAATGATCTTCGGCTATGACAAAGTCACAACGGGAGCATCCTCTGACATTCAAGCAGCAACGAAAATTGCGCGCGCCATGGTTACTGTATGGGGATTAAGTGACCGTTTAGGGTTCCAGATGTATGAGGAGCGGCAACAAGAAGTCTTTCTAGGCCATTCCGTCGCCCAAACCAAGCCTCTTTCTGAAATGACGGCCCAAATGGTAGATGAAGAAGTGCGTAAAATTCTGGACATTTGCTATGAAGACGCCCAACAGCTGCTCAAGAAACAATTGTCAAAGCTTCATCTCCTTGCCAAAACCCTCCTGGAGTTTGAAACGTTAAGCGGGGACGAAATTAAAGCTTTAATGGAAGAAGGGGCCGCTCCCGTACAAGACCCGATTTCCGGTAATATGCGCAAGAAAAAGATGCGCTCCCGCATTCCAGCAACGGAACCTGCTTAGGTGAAACGAACACATCATGAATGAAGCCCGTCAATTTTTTGGAACGGATGGCGTTCGGGGCCAGGCGAATGTTTGGCCCATCACGCCTGATATGATTATGAAAATTGCCATAGCGACAGCGCAGAAATTTACCCGGGGGGAACATCGGCACAGCGTCGTTATTGGTAAAGATACCCGCCAATCTGGCTATATGGTTGAGTCTGCGCTTACGGCTGGTTTTGTATCCATGGGAATGGATGTGGTCTTGCTCGGTCCCTTGCCAACACCCGCCGTCGCCATGTTAACACGCTCCTTGAGGGCGGATTTAGGCGTCATGATTTCCGCCTCTCACAACCCTTATATAGATAATGGAATTAAGTTTTTTGGCCCTGACGGATTCAAGCTCTCGGATGAGGAGGAAACCGGAATCGAGGCTATTATTACCAGGAACGACGCTTACTCACGAAAACTTCAAGGGAACATATCCCTTGCTCACTCCACCATGCTGGGCAAAGCCCGCCGCCTTGATGACGCCACCGGGCGATATATTGAATTCGCAAAGGCTACCTTTCCCCGGGGAATGCGCCTGGACGGGTTAAAGATTGTCATTGATTGCGCTCACGGAGCAGCCTATAAAGTGGCCCCGAAAGTGCTATGGGAACTGGGGGCGGATATCATTCCCATTAGTATTTCCCCGGATGGAACCAACATTAATGATAATTGCGGGGCAACGTCCCTAACCGTCCTTCAAGAAGCTGTTTTAGCCAACAAGGCTGACCTTGGAATTGCGCTGGATGGCGATGCGGACCGTCTGATGATGGTAGACGAGACAGGCTCCATGATTGATGGTGATCAATTACTTGCTCTCATTGCCACCTCCTGGTCAGAGGATGGCGACCTTCGAGGGGGAGGAATTGTCGCAACGCATATGTCCAACCTGGGCCTTGAACGATATCTGGAAACCAAACGCTTAAAACTCATCCGCACAGCTATTGGGGATCGGTATGTTTTAGAAGCGATGCGTACCCATGGCTGTAATATTGGGGGGGAACAATCCGGCCATATTATTTTGCGCGACTATACGACCACGGGCGATGGCATCATTGCCGCTTTACAAGCTTTGAGCGTTTTGGTACAAAAACAACTGAAAGCCAGTCAGATGGGGCGAATTTTTAATCCTGTCCCCCAAATTCTCAAGAGCATCCGAACATCCAGTTTTGGGCTTTTGAATGATGGGCGCGTTCGTAAAGTCATTGAAGAAGCGGAGCATTGTCTGATTGAAGGCCATGGTCGGCTTTTGATCCGCCGGTCAGGAACTGAACCTCTGATCCGTATCATGGCTCAAGGCGATAATGAACAAATCCTGACGGATCTTGTCCATCGTATTGTTGAAACGATAGAAATTGCTGATAATATCGCCGCCGCATAAAATATTTAAGGAAACAAAAATGGCAAAAAAAAATAATACAAGTTTCGCTCCCGAACAAGACATAGAAGAAGTTGATTTTGACGGATTTATGAAAGCTGTTGAAGATATGGATCCTGAAGAAGCCCGCATTATGTTTCAAAATATTATGACGGCAATGGAAGAAGAAGGAGAATCCATCCCGTTTCCCATGCGCCTGTTGACAACGGATGTTCTCGTTGGTCTCAGCCAAACCCCGGTTGGGCTTGTCTATGGAATTGGCGGGCTTGGCCAATTGATATTGACGGGTTTTATTAGTGAAGAAGACATTGAAGAAATGGGGGATGCGGAAACGGTTTTCCAAACAATCATAGATGATTTTGAAGAAAGTATCTCAATAGCCACCACGATTCGGGATGATGAAGCTATTGGAACTTTAATCCAGAGCGCCATAGATGGCGCTTACCAGGTCATCGACGATGTTTTTGAAGCTATGGAGGCGACAGACCTGCAGCGCGCTGTTTGGAAAGAGCTGACAAAAATTCCTTACGGAGAAACCCTGTCTTATGAAGAATTAGCAAAACGCGTTGGCAAGCCTAAAGCTGTCCGCGCTGTTGCCTCAGCCGTTGGTGAAAATCCCCTTTCCATTGCGATCCCTTGCCATCGCATTATTTTAAAGAATGGAGAAATTGGGGAATATCACTGGGGCTCCGACATCAAAGAAAAACTCCTTGCTTACGAACAAGCCAAAAAACAAGCCTGAAACGCCTCTTTTTTGCTCTGGCCCGACGCGCAAGCATCCAGGTTGGGCTTTATCCGGACTAAAAGGGGCGCTTACCGGGCGAGGGCACCGGTCGCCCGCAGGACAAGCGAAGCTTAAAGAAGTGATCACCCTTACCAGGCAGGTTCTGGAAGCCCCGGAAGGCTACCGCATCGCGATTATAGCCGGCTCTGCCACAGGGGCTTTAGAGTGCGCCCTGTGGAACCTTCTTGGCGCCCGTGGCATTGATGTTTTTGACTGGGATTTATTTGGCTCCCTTTGGGTCACGGACATTGCGGACCATCTAAAAACTCCCGATACGCGCATTTATTCCGTCCCCTGTGGACAGCTACCAGACCTGTCCGCTCACACCCCTGACCGGGACGTTGTCTTTACCTGGAATGGAACAACGACAGGCGTGCGCGTCCCTGATTTAGACTGGATATCTTTAAATCGTCAAGGATTATCCATTTGTGACGCCACATCCGCCGCCTTTTGCGTCCGTCTGGATTGGCCAAAGCTGGATGTGGTCGCGTTCTCCTGGCAAAAAGGCTTAGGCGGTGAAGGCGCCCATGGCATGCTGGTTTTAAGCCCCCGCGCCGTAGACCGCTTGCTTGCCTATACGCCTCCCTGGCCCCTGCCCCGCCTTTTCCGTCTCACGAAAGGCCGTGAGCTTATTGAAGAAATATTTCAAGGCGCAACGGTCAATACCCCTTCTATGTTAAGCGTGGAAGACTGCCTGGATGCCCTTCGGTGGGCGCAAGGCATTGGTGGCTTGCCCGCTTTACTTCAACGCTGCCAGAAGAATTCTCAGGCCATCGCGCGATGGGTTGAGCGAACTCCATGGCTTGGTTATCTCGCCAAAAATCCAGAAACCATTTCACCGACTTCCGTTTGTTTGGAAATTTTAGACAGAGCCGGGCAGCCTTTTTCCGAACCTGTTCAGCGTGCCCTCATTCTATCGATCGAAGCCCAACTCGCTCAGGAAGGAGCGGCGTTTGACATTCGCAACCATCGGTTTGCGCCCCCCTCTTTACGTCTTTGGGCAGGGCCAACTGTTGAAACATCTGATCTGGAAGCCCTCTTCCCCTGGATAGAGTGGGCATATGCTCAGTTCTACCCGCCCCATACGCCCGCATAAAGCTTTTCATTCTTTTTCTGGCTCACAGTAAACCCGCCTTGAGCGCCTTGCCTTCCAAACGTTTGTATTTGTCCACGGTAAAAGATTTAAGGTTAACCCTAACCATCACAACATGGGACTAAACATCCTTCGATTTCGTTCGCTTCGCTCTCTACGCGCGAGGACAACGGGATCGGGGGATGCTGAAAAGCTCACTTTATGACCGTTCTTGGTATACCCACGAGGGTGACGGTAAGAAATTGATACGCCTTTACCGAACAAAGTCGGGTATAATACCATTTAGAAATAATAAGTGACAAATTTTATGGCAGTGCTATTTTCCTT
>CAYRJJ010000065.1:0-9434 GCA_964424515.1 uncultured Candidatus Finniella sp.
TTTGGCAGAAAGTTAACCAATACGGATTTCCAGGCGTCTAAAAATATTCTCACTCGGGTAATTTATCACATCCTATTAAGGCCGCACCCGTCCAGATGGTTCTTCAAAACGCTCGAATGCTATGCAAGCTCAAAAAGCCTTAATATTCTGTATGCCTCAAATCTGGCTAAAATCTCATTTCAACTCTTGCCCTCTATAGCTAGATTTTCTAAAGTCTTAAAACAAGCCTTAAAATGAGCCTTATGAAGACATGGGATAAAAAAAGAGTGAAGAAATCTCCATATCAAGTTAAATTATCAAATGAAAATAAGTACTTCTGGTGTAGCTGCGGGCTAAGTCTGTCCCAACCTTTTTGTGATGGAACACACAAAGGATCGGGTAAAAAATCCCTGCCCTTTGAAGTTGCCGTACCTCAGGCTGCCTGGCTGTGTGGTTGTAAAATGACCAAAAACCCCCCTTATTGTGACGGTAGTCACAACCAAATTGAGGAATAACGCTATGAAAATTATGCAAGCCGTTCTATCCATTATTCTCTTTTCTGCTTTTTTAGGGGGGTGCGCCACCCTATCCTCATCAGATTCGGCGTGCATCAAAACAGTTTTGATATCAACTTTATCAAAAACGCCTTTGTATCCTGCCATCCCGGAGGATGCGCGTACGGTTACGATTTCTACTTTTAAAGGAGGATGCGGGGGATCAAGCGCTGATCTTCCGGGAGGAAAAGGTGATATTGGCATCCATATGACATTGACAGTGCCTGAAGCAAAACAGAAGCATGGCCAGGTTAAAAAAATTGCCGTCCCTGTTTTTGTCGCTCTTTTAGATAAGGAAGATAATATCCTGGATCGTCAAGATGACCAGATTGAGGTGACAATTAGTAACCAGTCTTTGAACCATACCCATAAAATAATTTATCATCCGCCCCACGGGATTGATATTGAGAGTAAAGACCATCGAATATTAGTGGGCTTTAATGGGCGTGTTATGCCCGTTCGTGCTCCGGTAATCCGGGCGCCTGCCGTGAAGAAATATGTCCATAAAAAAAAACGAAAAAGAAAGCTTAAAAAAAGCTTGGGCAAAAAGGCGCCTCTTAGAAAGTAGATAAATAATGACAAGAGAGCCTTTGATTCAGGGAGAGGAGCGAAGCGTGTTTGATATTCCTTTGGCTTCGACCCCTTTAGAAGAAATTCACCGCCGTTTAGGGGGTCGCATGGTTCCTTTTGCGGGCTACAGGATGCCGGTTCACTATCCAAGGGGAATTGTGACAGAACATCAGCACACACGCCGGTCTGCGGGGTTATTTGACGTTTCTCATATGGGCGTTCTTGAGATAAAGGGGGAAAAAGCCACTGTTATGCTGGAACGGCTCATGCCTTGTGACCTGGCGGAGATGTCGCTTGGCCAAATGCGGTATGGGGTTTTTCTGTTAGAGTCAGGGGGGATATTAGACGACCTGTTGATCACACGCCAGAAAAATGGATATTTGCTGGTGGTCAACGCAGGGCGCAAGGTCGAAGATCTCGCGTACTTGCAAGCCCATTTGAGGGAAGGGGTTCACCTTCACGTTTGGGAAAAACCAGTCATCGTGGCGCTCCAGGGGCCTAAAGCTGCGACTGTTTTAGCTCGTTTTTTTCCATCTGTTACGTCCCTGCCCTTTATGACAGCGGGGGCGTTTGGCAACGTTTGGGTCAGTCGGTCTGGCTATACGGGCGAAGATGGTTTTGAGATTTTAACGACAGCAGAGGAAGGGGTACCTTTTACGGAGAAACTTTTAGAGGCATCCGAGGTCATTCCGATAGGTTTGGGAGCGCGGGATTCTTTGCGCCTGGAGGCGGGATTATCCTTGTATGGTCATGAACTGACCGAGGATATAACGCCCGTGGAAGCGGGGATTTCGTGGTCAATTGGGAAACGGCGGCGCGTGGGCGGAGGTTTTTTAGGGGCGGATAAAGTGTTGACCCAATTAGCGCAAGGGCCAGCCCAGCGACGCGTTGGGTTAACCTTAATGCCCGGCAGTATTCCCCGGGAAGGAGCTGAAATCATGTCCCTTGAGCAGTCAGGGGAAGGACGTGCCCTTGGATATGTGTCAAGTGGTGGCCATAGCCCGACATTAGGCCATCCTATCGCGATGGGATATGTTGAGGTTGCCTATGCCCTTGCTGGCACAGATGTTTTGATTCAAATAAGGGGACAATCCCGTGCGGCGAAGGTGGTAAAGATGCCTTTTGTACCCCATGCATATTATAAAAATTAAAAAGGAAGGTTTAATGAAGTATACAAATCAACATGAATGGATTCGCGTAGAAGGGAATGTCGGAATAGTGGGGATTACAGAATACGCGGCGCATCAATTAGGGGATGTCGTCTTCACGGAGTTACCTTTATTGGGGAAGATATTAGCTAAAGGGACCGAAGCCGCTGTTGTGGAGTCCGTAAAGGCAGCGAGCGAGGTTTATGCGCCCGTGAGTGGAGAAGTGATCGAGATTAACAACGCTTTGGAAAGACAACCCGATTTAGTGAACACAGATCCCATAGGGGCTGGATGGTTTTTTAAAATCAAACTATCGAATCCTGTTGAGCTTGAAGGGTTAATGGAAGAGCCTGCCTATCAATTCCTTACAGGGCAAGGCCACTAAATGCGCTATTTGGCTCATACGCCGGAATCCCGCAGAGAACTCCTGCAAGCGATTGGGGTTTCCTCTACGGATGATTTATTTGAGGATGTTCCCTTACGCGCCCGGCTTACAAAATTATTGGATTTACCATTGCATCAAAGTGAATGGGCTGTAGAGGCGGCTTTTCAAAATATGGCTGCGAATATATGGCAAGCCAGAAATGGACCTTGCTTTTTAGGAGCAGGCGCCTATCGCCACCATGTGCCGGCTGCCGTCGATCATTTAATTCAGCGGGGAGAATTTCTAACATCCTATACTCCTTACCAGCCAGAGGTTTCTCAAGGAACACTCCAGTATTTATTTGAATTTCAAACTCAAGTCGCTTTGTTAACGGGCATGGAAGTTGCGAACGCTTCCCTATATGATGGAGCGACGGCTGCTGTGGAAGCTGTGATGATGGCGAATCGGATAACAGGGCGCAATAAAGCGTTTCTAGCAGAAGGGTTGCACCCCCACTATCAGGACGTGATTTATACTTATGCCCGCTTTTGCGGGTTTATGGCTGAAACAAGAAATGTGAAAGAAGAAGATATCAGTGACCAGATATCTTGCGTCGTTGTCCAGTATCCAGACTTTTACGGGAATGTCGGGGACGTTAGGTCTTTAGCGGCAATCTGCCAGGAAAAGGGCGTTTTATTGATTGTGGTCGTCACAGAAATTGTTGCCCTCGGGTTATTGACGCCCCCTGGCGAAATGGGAGCGGATATTGTTGCAGGAGAAGGCCAGTCTTTGGGGTGTGGTTTGAATTTTGGGGGACCGACCGTCGGATTGTTCGCCACGCGCGAAAGATACGTCCGTCAAATGCCAGGCCGCGTTGTCGGGCAAACCGTGGATTGTGAAGGTAAACGGGGATGGGTTTTGACTCTATCGACACGCGAGCAACACATTCGTCGGGAAAAGGCGACCAGCAATATCTGTACAAACTCTGGATTGTGCGCTCTGGCATTTACCATTCATTTAAGCCTTTTGGGGGAGGTGGGGCTTCAGCGGTTGGCAAAATTGAACCATCAAAAAGCGATGGCGCTGGCGGCTGCCTTGTCCAAAATTTCGGGCGTCCAGGTGTTAAACCAGACATTTTTTAATGAATTTACGGTCCGGTTGCCCATAGCAGCAGAACAAGCCGTGGATCATCTTGTAAAACAGGGAATTTTAGCAGGGGTGCCTGTTTCACGCCTTCTCCCCCACTCTCGAGAGCATCTTAATGATTTGCTGATCGCTGTGACGGAAATGGTAACGGACGCAGACCAACAGCAACTGGTTCACTCTTTAGGCGCACTGTGCGTCAATATATAATCTATGCGCAATTACCCGCCATTCAATTCAGGATCCGCCAATGACATTATCATCGACAGGGAAAACATATACAGGTAACCGCGGACTTGTTATTGAGGAAACATTGATCTTTGAACAAGATACGCCTGGCTTGACAGGTGTAGATTGGCCGGAGATTGAATTGTCAGAAGATCGCCTTGGCGGTTTATTAAGGCAAAGCATTGGACTTCCTGGACTGTCTGAACCTGAAGTTGTGCGCCACTATACGCGGTTAAGCCAGAAAAATTATGCCATTGATACAGGATTGTATCCCTTGGGATCCTGTACAATGAAGCATAATCCTCGGCTGAATGAGAAAGTCGCCCGGCTATTTGGGGACGTGCATCCTTTGCAGCCCTGTTCGAGCGTGCAGGGAGCCTTGGAGGTGATTTACCAGTTAGCGCACTGGCTGACCCAATTGACGGGGCTTCCGGCAGTAGCCATGACGCCAGCGGCAGGGGCCCATGGAGAACTCTGCGGCATGATGATTATCAAAGCTGCCATTGAAGCGCGCGGAGAGAGGCGTCCTATCGTTCTGGTTCCTGAATCCGCTCATGGGACGAATCCGGCAACGGCGGCGGCTTGCGGGTTTATCGTGCGCACGATCCAGGCGAATGATCGGGGACGTGTAGATTTAGGGAGCCTGAAAGCCGCTTTGTCTGGTGAAGTCGCGGCAATTATGCTGACCAATCCCAATACGTGCGGTTTATTTGAGTCTGACATTGTGGAAATTGCTCAAGCTGTTCATGAGGCAGGCGCTTACTTTTATTGTGATGGCGCGAATTTTAACGCCATTGTGGGGAAAGTGCGCCCCGCTGATTTAGGCATCGACTGTATGCATATTAACCTCCACAAAACTTTTTCAACGCCCCATGGGGGAGGAGGCCCTGGAAGCGGCCCTGTTGTGTTGTCCGAATCTTTGGCGCCTTTTGCGCCCTTACCTTATGTAATCAGGGAAGGCAACGGGCAATTGAATTTGGTGGAACATTCAAATGAAAGTTCACAATCAATTGGGCGATTGAAAGGTTTCCATGGCCAAATGGGCATGTTCGTGCGGGCCCTTGCCTATATGATGAGCCATGGGGCGGATGGTTTGCGCCAAGTTGCAGAAGATGCTGTCTTGAATGCTAATTATATCCTCTCTCAACTCAAAGATGACTTAACCCCGTCTTTTGAAAGCGCTTGTATGCATGAAGCTTTATTCGATGAACGGTTTTTGAAGGGAACGGGGATAACCACTTTAGATTTTACCAAGGCTTTGATCGATGAAGGTTTTCACCCCATGACGATGTACTTCCCGCTTGTGGTGAGTGGCGCCCTTCTCATTGAGCCTACAGAGTGTGAAGGCAAAGCCAGTCTGGATCAATTTATTGGCGCCCTTAAACATTTGGTGAGATTAGCGAAAGAGGGGCAGAGAGAACATTTTACGCAGGCCCCGCGTTACACGCCACGCCGCCGCCTGGATGAAACGCGCGCTGCCCGTCAGCATATTTTGAGATGGATGAGAGAGGGATAGGAATTCGGCGCTTACGCTTGAAAAAATAGATTAAATTTTGAGCATGTTTACTGAACGAACTTGATATGTCTAACTCGGTTCCGGGGTTGAGCATAGCTCGTAAGCTTTTAAAAAGCTTGCCAGTAAAGTCAAAGGATCAGCTCTTGATCACCAAGCCTTCTTTATCACACGTGACGGTCACTGTACACCCTTCTGAAATCGTTCCCTCGAGTAATTTTAAGGCCAAAGGATCTTGTAAGGTGCGCTGAATCACACGTTTCAAGGGACGTGCGCCGTAAAGAGGATCAAACCCGGCTTCCGCTAACCATTCCAGGGCTTTATCATCCACGCTTAACGTGATTTTTCGCTCTGCAAGACGGTTTTGTAAATGGTGAAGTTGAATTTTGACAATCTGCGCCATATGGGAACGGCTTAAACGATGGAAAATCAGGATTTCATCCAAACGGTTTAAGAATTCCGGGCGAAAAGCTTGCTTAACGGCCACCATGACTTGATCCCGCATGTGAGGGGTCAAGTCACCTTCCAGATGATTTGATAAAGCGTCCGCTCCGAGGTTAGAGGTCAAGATGATCAAGGTATTCTTAAAGTCAACGGTACGGCCTTGCCCATCCGTGAGGCGGCCATCATCCAGAACTTGCAACAGGATATTAAAAACATCCCGGTGCGCTTTTTCCACTTCATCAAATAGAATAACTTGATAAGGGCGCCGACGGACGGCTTCGGTCAATTCTCCCCCTTGCTCATAACCTACATAGCCAGGGGGCGCCCCAATCAACCGGGAGACAGCATGCTTTTCCATATATTCTGACATATCAATGCGAACCATAGTGGCTTCATCATCGAACAAGAAGCCGGCTAATGCTTTCGTTAATTCTGTTTTTCCAACGCCTGTAGGGCCTAAAAACAGGAAAGATCCCATGGGGCGATTTGGATCCTGCAACCCGGCGCGTGCGCGGCGTATGGCATTTGCGACCGCTTTTATGGCTTCATCCTGGCCGATAACCCGTTGGCGCAATGCCTCTTCCATGTTTAATAACTTGTCTTTTTCTCCGGTCAACATTTTTTCAACAGGGATCCCTGTCCATCTCTCGACAATTGCGGCAATATCCTGTTCAGTCACTTCCTCTTTTAGGGAGCGCTGGGTTTGCTTGGATTCAATTTCCTGAAGTTGGGATTCGAGGTCGGGAATAAGCCCATATAAAATTTGACCGGCCCGGGCAAGGTCACCTTTTCGTTGCGCCATTTCAAGCTCAGACCGCAAGGAGTCAAGCTGCTCTTTTAATTTTTGCGCCTGAGAAAGAATTTCTTTTTCTGTCCGCCAAACAGTACTTAGGTTCAAGGATTTTTCTTCCAGATCGGCGAGTTCAGCTTCTAATTTCAGGAGGCGCTCTTGAGAGGCTTTATCACTTTCCCGCTTGAGCGCTTCGCGTTCAATCTTTAGCTGAATAATGCGGCGGTCCAACTCATCAATTTCTTCAGGCTTGGAATCAACAATCATACGTAAGCGGCTCGCTGCTTCATCCATGAGGTCAATGGCTTTATCGGGTAAGAAACGGTCACTGATATAACGGCAGGATAATGCGCAAGCGGCGACAATCGCTCCATCGCTAATGCGCACGCCGTGATGAAGTTCATACTTTTCCTTCAAGCCCCGCAGGATCGAGATGGAATCTTCAACGGTGGGTTCTGAAACAAATACAGGCTGAAAACGACGCGCCAATGCGGCGTCTTTTTCAATGTGCTGACGATATTCATCCAATGTTGTGGCGCCAAGGCAATGTAACTCACCCCGTGCCAGGGCAGGTTTGAGCATATTACTGGCATCCATGGCTCCATCGGCCTTACCCGCGCCGATCAGGGTGTGAAGTTCGTCAATAAATAAGATAATATCCCCTTGGGCATGGGTGATTTCATTCAAGACAGACTTAAGGCGTTCTTCAAATTCTCCCCGGTATTTAGCGCCGGCAATAAGGGCGCCCAAGTCAAGGGACATGAGTTGCGTCTCGCGTAAAGTTTCAGGAACATCGCCGTTTACAATACGTTGCGCCAGCCCTTCCACAATGGCTGTTTTTCCAACACCTGGTTCCCCAATGAGAACAGGATTGTTTTTTGTGCGGCGGGACAGGACCTGAATGGTACGGCGGATTTCATCATCGCGTCCAATCACAGGGTCAATTTTCCCCTCTCGAGCGGCTTGGGTTAAGTTGCGAGCGTAGCGGTTCAAAGCGTCATATGTATCTTCCGCGCCCGCGCTATCTGCTTTACGGCCCTTTCTCATCTCCTGAATAGCCTGGGTGAGAGCGTCAGGCAAGACGCCCGCTTTTGAAAACAAACTTTTTGCTGGCTCTACCATAGAAAGAGCCAAGAACAATATCTCTGCGGTTACAAACCGGTCATTCGCCTTGTCAGCAACTTTTTCAGCCATCTCAAAAACTTGAGCGGTTTCTGGAGCAAGGTAAACTGAACCAGCCCCGCTTCCACTGACCTTAGGTTGCTTATTAAGGGCTTCCTGGACAAGAGCGCCCAGAAATTGTCCCGCTTGCTTTCCGGGAGCCGCTTTCTCGCATAGCTGGCGACATAATCCCTGTTCATCATCCAGCAAGACTTTAGTTAGATGCTCTGGCGTTATCCGTTGATGGCCCTCCCTCAAGGCAAGCATTTGGGCAGACTGGATCATTCCTTGCGCCCGCTGGGTGTAGCGTTCTGTATTCATGGATCGTCCCTCCACTTGAGAAATTATTGATGATTCTACCGTTATGATATATGCCGGAAAGTTGTTCAAGAATCAAGCTGGCGCTTGAACAATTTGACGGTCATGAGTCCGCAAGGAGCATCTTAACTTTTATCAAAGTAGCGGAGAAAAGGGAAAAATCTGTTTGGGAAATATATTGAGGTCTTTAAGTTCAGACTCGCTCTCTGTACCGATATTAATGTAAGGATTTCTATTTTTTATAAATTGGATTGCCTTAAGGTTATGAAGCTTAAAATCATGAAATGAATAATTTTTATCTTTTTGTTTTAATTGTAAATTAATAATCAGATCAATATCTCCAACTTCTTCGATTCCTTTACTAAGGCTGCCAAAAAGACCAACATATGTTACAGCAAGCTCGAAACTGTTATCTTTATTTACCTCTTCCACACGTTCCAACAGAGAATTAACAATCTTAAGAGCTTTTTCTCTTGGTATAGGTTTTAAAAATTTTGCGCCACAGAAGGCATTTCCTTTTATTGTTCTACGCCAAAATAATCCATCGGCTTTATAAGGTGTATGCGTTTCAATTAACTCCATAGATTTCAGGTGTTTTATTAATTCATGCGCTTCAGTTTCAGATAAACCCAATCTTTCACAGATAGAGGCCAAAGAAAACTGATCATCCCTTCTCAGAAAGTCGCGCACTATTTTTACAGGAAGACCACTAATAAGCTGCTTTCGATCAAGCCTCATTAATCACCTCTTTAGCTTCTAAATTTTTAAATATTCTATCACGCTTCAGCAATGAGAAACAATCAGGGAGATTAAGTCTCAAATAATTCGTACGCAATCTTACAGATCACTTCCTGTAGAACTCATTGGATTGCCGAAGCGTATAAAAAGAAAGAATATGCCCACCTAAGTAAAAAAACTTTCCATTCAGGATGAGTATAGAATGCAATAATGACAAAGAAAATTTGGTCTGGACAATGGGAGTCACTTTACCTCAAGTCTGTCGCTCTAAGGTCATTTAATAAATTCTGCTTTGATTATTCTTCCTGTAGAGTTATCAATCATACAATCGTAGCCAGTAAATGAGTATGCATGCAAGTTACCGCTTTCTATGTAAATATTAAGGAAACAATCAGGTAATGTATCTGGAAATTTTGCTTTCCATAAGACTACCTGATTACCAACAATGTTCAGCTTGCTTTTCAGGACTAGGAAATTCATTGAT
>CAYRJJ010000066.1:0-9268 GCA_964424515.1 uncultured Candidatus Finniella sp.
AGGCGTAAGCTAAAGTCAGTATATCCTCAAATTAAAAAATGACGAAACACTAGTCTGCAACTGTAGATGCATAATTTCCAGGGGCATCTTCAAGGATCCGGTCTTGCGGGACCGTTTGAGCGGGAACTGTCCCATCTCCATAAGCATCCAGCCATTGGCGCCATTCATTCCACCAGGATCCCTCATGTTGTTGAGCATTTTTTAACCAGTCATCCGCTTCTTCCGGTAATTTATCTGACGTCCAGTAATGGCGCTTTTGACGGCCTGGATGATTAATCACACTGGCTACATGACCAGAAGTGCTTAATATAAACCTCCTGGATGATGATTGGGCCATCTGGGTTATGGGATAAACAGACCGCCAGGGGGCAATATGATCCTGATCGGCAGCCATAACAAACAGGGGGGTTGTTATTTTTCCAAAATCCACCGGCACATCTTCAATAAACATACCGCCAGGCGTCATCAGACGGTTTTCAACGACCACATCCCGTAAATACGTCATGTGCATTTTTGCTGGCATCCTCAAAGCATCACAATTCCAGTATAACATATCAAATGGAAAGGGTTCGCGCCCGAGAAGGTAATTATTCACATACGAAGACCAGATGAGATCATTGGCCCGTAGCAAAGTGAATGCCTGTACCATATACTTGCCTTCCAGGTATCCTTTTTTCTGGACATGTTCTTCCAGCTTGCGTTGCTGATGCTCACACCGGTAAATCCCCATCTCGTCAGCTTTACTAAAGTCAAAGGGCGTGACAAGCAGCGTTGCGCTGGCAATGGGATTTTCCTTTTTTTTCTTCAGGTAAACCATCAGGAAACTTAAAAGCGTACCCCCGTTACAATAGCCAATGGCATTCACCTTCTTTTCCCCGGTAATCTCGCAGACCTGGTCAATTGCCGTTTTCACGCCCTCTAGCGTATAATCGGTCAGCGTCTTGCCGGCATGTTTCTCATCCGGGTTGACCCAGGATATGATAAAAACAGTTAACCCGGACTCAAGCGCCCAGCGGATGAAAGAATTTTCAGGCCTCAGGTCAAAGATGTAATACTTATTGATCCATGGCGGGACAATGAGCAATGGCCTTTTAGCGACGCGCTTGCTTAAAGGTTCATACTGGATCAACTGGAACAGGTCATTTTGAAAAACCACCTTCCCCGGGGTCGCTGCGATCGTTTTTCCCAGCTGAAAGGCTTTCATATCCGTCATGCGGGTATGCCATTGTCCACTGCTCGCATCCTCCAGGTATTTCTGGAACCCCCGAACAAGATTTTTACCGGAAGAAGTGAACGTCTCTTGCAGAACTGTCGGATTTGTTAAGGGAAAGTTCGTTGGAGACAACGCATCACACAGGTGGGATATATAAAACATCAATTTACGCTGCGTTATCGGATCAAGTCCCTCAATACTGTTGGCAGCTTCCTTCAAAAACCTGGCATTTAAAAGATAGGACTGCTGGAGTAAAGAAAAGAAAGGATTATCGTTCCATGCGGGATCCTGAAAGCGTTTGTCATTTGACTCAGGCTCCAGAAATATTTTCGTTACTTTTCCTTGCAGGTTATTCATGGTTGATTGGAGCAGCTCCTGAAAATCCTCTAGATAGCGACTCCGCAGATCTTCAATTTTTTCAGGCTTTTTTGCCAATTTCATCATGGCCCTGGTAAAGGTTTTTGTCATGACTTCTGGATTGAAAACAGCATTTCCCATATTGGGAAAGGAAGGGATGCCAAGGCTTTTCATATGCTGGACGGTTGTCTTTTGAGCTTCATCCGCCATCTTTGTCCAGTGCTTTTTCCATTTCGCGCTTGAAGGGGGTATTTTCATATCAGGCAAAGAAGGGAGGCCAAGGTTTTTCATATTCTGGGCCACTGTCTTTTGGATAAGGGAAGCGAATGTCGTCGAGAGTTCTTCCCACTCCCTGGAACTTCCCGAAGCGTTGGTAAAATGAGAAAAAGAAGAAGAAGTCTTTGAGTTATTTGTCATCGCACGATCCTTGTAAAGCTTGCACCTCTCCTTACAAAATAATTCGTAAATATTAATAAAATATTAAAAAACCTAAACGTTTGGTAACATAATAGGGCGTGTCATTAAATAGTGTCTGACAGAAAACCTCCGAAATGCTTGCTCCGTAAGGCTTTGAGGCAATTTTCGGTTCTGTCGCATCTGTTAGAGGTGGTTATGGTTTTGCGACAAATTAGATTCTCCCGGCCACACTACGCCATTAGATCGGCAAAATTATGGAAGGAAGACTGGCAAGCTTGTTGACCAGGAATTTGTCCTTTTTGAATCATGCGGATGTTTTCAATTCCAGAAATTGTCTCTTTGGCTGAATGGAAGTTCTTAAAGCCCAGCGTGAACCGCGTTCGTTTCTTGATAAGCCTTTGATCTTGCTCAACAATATTGTTCAGGTATTTCTGCTGGCGGATCTCAAGCCGTTTATCTTCCGGAAGGTCTTTATTAAAGGAATCAAGAGCGGCTTTGTTGCTGCCGCTGTTATCAACAGTGACTTTGTCAGGCTGACCATTTTCCTTGAAAGCCTTTCTAAAGAAAGCTTTAGCGGCTACAGCATCATGCCTGGCCCGCAACAGAAAGTCAACCGCGTCGCCAAACTTGTCAACGGCTCGGTACAAATAAACCCATTTACCGTTGAGCTTAATGTACGTCTCGTCCATCCGCCAGCTTCCATTAATCAGGTCTCTTACGTCGGCGGACACGCTTGTCAATAAGGGAAACAAACCATTTTACCCATCTTTGCACTGTGGCATGGTCGATTCTGGCTCCACGGATCGTCATCATTTCTTCCAAATCACGGTAACTCAATGAAAACCGGCGCTTCATATAGACAAACAACATAATGACCGCAGGCGAAGAGCAAAAACATTTAAAATGGGGGAGAAGTTCAGGCGAGATTGTTAGGGTGTGTCATCAATTAGATTGAATTCTCAACTTCAATTTCATATTGAAAAATATTAAAGAATAATAATCAATAATTTATCGTCATTGCGAGCGGAGCGAAGCAATCCAGGGGCAACAGAAGAAATCTTGATCGCGGCTCCTGGATTGCCACGTCGCTTTGCTCCTCGCAATTAAACTAAGGCTTTGATTTTTAACATATTCATTGAGAATCTTGTTAAAGTATCAGCTTAATTGATGACACGCCCTAGCATTCAGACCTCCTTTGCGCAGGACATTTTATTCCAAATCCATTCAACCTTCAACAGATGCGACAGAACACTATGCAAGACTATCCTACAATTTCGGGCATACGAGTAAACCTGTAAGAGAATGGCGCTGTAATCCCCTTTACCGTTGGCACTCCTTGCAGTAATAGGTTGCCCGCCCGCTTTGGTTAATCTTTGTAAGGACGGTAACCGCGCAGTGGCCGCAAGGCTGGTTTGCGCGATTATAAGCTTTAAAAGAATGTTGAAAATACCCGATAGTGCCGTCCGGCTGAATATGGTCGCGCAACGTAGAGCCGCCGGCGTCAATCGCTCTTGTTAAGACATCCTTGATTTCTTTTAATAAAATTCTTGTTTCCTCAAGGTTCAACGTATTGGTTAACCGTAATGGCGAAATTTTGGCTTGCCAGAGCGCTTCACAAGCATAAATGTTGCCCAAACCTGCAATAATCTTTTGGTCTAAAAGGGCGCTTTTAAGGGGAGTCCTCCGATTCCTGAGAGCGGTATGGAACTTTGCGGCTGTTAAAGAATAATCCCCTAAAGGTTCAAACCCTAATGAACAAAAGGGGCTTAAGCTTTCAAGGCGATGGGTAGGCTTAAGCAATAAAAAGCCAAAACGGCGGGGATCCCTCAAGGTGATCTTATAGTGATGGGATGTTATGAAAACGACATGATCGTGAGGTCCTTGCCTTATGCAAGAGAGAGAAGGCGATTCAATAAGGACTCGCCCCGACATGCCCAGATGCCCTATAAGCGTCAGGCCGTGGCTGAAATCAATGAGAATGTATTTAGCGCGGCGCCGGATGCCTGTAATGATGTGTCCCTTAAGCTCGCTTTCCATGTCCGTTGGCAGGGGATAGCGCAAATCTGGCCGGTTGCATTGAACCTTTGTTAAAGAATGCCCTTCAAGTACGGGCCTCAATGCCCGGCAAACAGTTTCAACTTCGGGAAGTTCAGGCAAGTTGGAAGATGCCTCCTGGTTTGATGGTTAATATGCCCCATAAGCGAATGGGGTATATGGTGAGCCCGGGTACGCCGTTGAACGCGCCAGGCAACGGGGCTTCTGACCGGATGTTCATGGCAAAGCCCCCATGGTTTATTCTCTAAGTCCAACTTCTGCAGATCAAAATAAATTTTAATATTGACAAAAGCAAGATATTTATAATATTATCCTGGCGTCTCTATAAAAAAATTAATAATAAAAATATACAAAATTTAGTAAGGCCTTTTCAGGCTTGATTGAAAGTCTATGAGAGTGGAATCAGACAAGATTTTCCTCATCGTAGATTATAAAACCTCATTGCCAAAAAGGTCTGCATCATCTTGTATAACCCATTTCGGGTAGAGACGTAAGGCGTTAAATCTTTAGCGAAAATATAGCGTTTTATAGGGCTTTGGATAAGCATTTTTAGCCAGGGCGGCGTATTTAATTTAAATCAAGGAAGAAAAAATGACGGCGACTCAACATATCATACCCATGGTAGAAAATATTCATAATCGCGCTAAAGATGTATTGCTCAACGGGGGAGGCGATGAAGGTCTGCTTTTTTCCCTGGACGATATTATGGATGAAATCAAAAAAGTGATAGAGGAATCGACATATCAGGAGCTTGACGGGTATTGCGACAAATATAACGGTTTTTACAGATATGCGCGTTTGCTAGAACAGTTGTCTGAGGATATTTTGATGAAACCATCCCTGTGCCAGAACCGGCAACCTCAGCATTAAAGCGAGACTATCCAAAACGTCGGGGGTATTGAAGAAAACCAGGGGTTGCAGATGACGTTTCCTGTCCTTTTCGATCGGCTTGGCGCCCTTCCGATTCGTATGCTCTTGTTGCTTTAGGCGCCCATAGAAATCCTGAGTAAGAAATCAGGGTTAAATTTCAAGAAATGGCGCTAAAAATGCAATAAAAAAGCTTTTTTGTGCGTTCTTGTAGTGCCTGGAAACCCCTGGTTTTCCTCAATACCCCCGCGTTCAAGATCTCTCTTGACGTTCAAGGCAGTATTAGAACCGCGCTCAATTACCGTTTTTAGGATTAATAGGTGTTTTTAGCGTTGAAAGTCCTCCATCTACATTAAGTATCTGACCTGTGATCCAATTGTTTTTAGGATCCAGAAAAAATAAAACTGAGCGCGCTATGTCTTCAGGTTTGCCAATGCGTCCCAACGGGTGCATGTTAAGTGAATAATCAAGAGTTGCCCTGTTCTGTATAATTTTTTCTGTTAAATCTGTTGCTGTAAGGCCAGGAGCCACAACATTAAACCGTAAATTTCGATGAGCATAAGTTGCGGCCGCAGAGCGCATTAGCCCAATCACCCCAGCTTTAGCCGCACCAATTGCTTCATGATGAGGTAGCCCAATTGTGGCAGCCGCCGAAGATATGAGAACAACAGACCCTCCTCTATCAATATGTTGAGCAGCGCTTCTCACTGTTGCAAAAGATGTAGTGAGTGAACTTTGAATAGTCTGATAATACTGTTCCTCATTGATAGAAGAAGCTGGCTTTAACAGAAGAGAGCCAGCAAAGTTAACAACGCCATCAATATAGCCTAAACTTTGCTTGGCAAGAGCGAATACCCCATCCACAGCTTCAAAATTTGTAGCATCCAAAATAGAATCAGGGGTGATTTTATCACAAGATCGTGCAGTTTCATAAACACGATGGCCATCTTCTTGCAAAAGTTGGGAAGTTGCTCTTCCCAAAGTGCTGGAAGCAGCAATAATTAAGAAGTTTGCCATTTCATTATTCCTTTATTATTTATAGACTTAGTCATTGGCATATTGGTTATTTTGATCACGGTGATGCGCTTCATCTTTACGGACAGCGATAATTAAATCTTTTAGTTTCGCATCGTGGTCTAAATTCCAATACTTTACTGCAATAAGAGGTACCGGAACATTGTCTGTTTTTCCTCTTTCTACTTCATGAAGATATTGAGTGTAGGAATAAACAGCTTCTTCTTCCATATAACTCACCAGACGATGGGATGTTCTGGGCGATAAAACATACAGAAGAAAATAAGCAATAAAAAAGAGAATTTGAGCAATGACAATTAATGTCCTTTCTATCCAATTTGGTTGAGCGATTTCGATAAATGTCATCAGATGCATTCGTTCATTCTCAGCCTCTTCCAACAATACTTTAATTCGTCCCCCATCATCTTTACATTGCCTCAAACTTTTTAAGTGCTGAAGCATACCACCGACCATACCAGGAACACCAGCAACCGTCTCTAGAACCACAGCTCTGTGACCGTAACGATTGGTAAAAAAGAAATCTGCAAAGAAGCGTAAGAACTTTACTATTCTATAAGCAATGTGATCTGAAAGAGATTTTGGAACATGATGGACATTAAGATTAATATCAGTTACCTTTTTTCCCATTTTTTCACCTTGGGTTAAGATTTAAAATAAAATACGCCTAAAAAATTTTAAAAAATGAAAGAAAAATTTAAAATTATTAAAAAAACTAAATTACAATATGCCTGCCTTCATTTTTTGTAAGGTAAAAGAGGCTTGCTTACGAATAGCTTGTTGTTTCTCAATGCCGAATTTATCCCATGTTGAAAAAGCATAAGACATGCGGTGCTTGCGTCGAAATTTTCCTTCATGACGCGATAGAAAATCCCAGTAAAGCTCATTAAACGGGTAGGCATTGTCGCCTATCATCATATCTGGATCATATCGGCAATGGTTATAATAATCACTCACCTGCCGTTATGGAGGTCTGGGGCCTGTGCAAATATTACATTGGAAGAGCTTGCGCTTTGTTGTCAAGCTGTCGAGAGCAGAAAATCCAGAATTGCTGGCCGGCAGGCTTGCTTTCATAGAGTTAAGCCCTTCTGTTAAGCTCTTACGCACACAGGCCAGTAGAGAATCGTGGGTAAAACATTCGCGGCTATGGTTCATTTGGGGAATCCCTCCAAAAAATGGGTTTTACATTTTTTGCCAGTTTCTACGAAAAATTTATCTGGTAGTATAGGGGTTCCCTAGCTTAAATCATACTGCGGGCATTGCTGGCAGACAGGACACCACTCGTCTTTATTTCTTTACCATTTTATTCGAGATCAATCATAATTTCATTACGCCGCAAGAAAGGAAGAGTCCATGGGGGATTGTAAAACGCATAGATAGGTTTGCCAATCCCCTGGAGTTTTTTTACAACTGTATATTGTTGCAGAGCGCCTAGATTTTTTTGGAGAATGCCCTTTCTTGCCAATCCAGAAAAACGAATAACCGCATAACGCTTTGAGGGAACGGGAATGATTTCTATTTGGGGGCTTTTGGGGCGAGGAAGCGTATCAATAGTGTATTCAGAAGGCATGACAAATCTTATACTCCAATGCAAGTTGTCCAGAGATTCCTGCTGAATAACCGGAGCTGTCATAGAAATCTTCTCACCCTCTTGTTGTTCAACGGGAGTTGTCATGGCGATCTTTTTGCGCCCTTCATTATTGCCAAAGATATAATCCGCAAGAATTCTAAATCCTGCCGAAATGGCAGTTTTTCTTTCGCCGGTTACTGAAACTTGTGCAACAAGCATAGGCGCATACTCCCGAATCTCAATGTTTTCTTCGAAGGAACGGACTTTATATCTTGGTTCGTTGACTTGGCTCATGATGGTACCACTCAAAGCAATAAGAATTAAGATGATGAAAAGAGATGTGTAGATGATCAATTTCTTTGTGACTTTTAGTTTCATAGATCTTCTCATTTTTTGATTGACAATGAATCATATAAAATTAACTGTACAAGTTAATGATAGACTAAAAATTAATCTAATGTAACTGCTTAAAAAATCAATACGCCTCAAAGCCAAGCCTCGGACAATATTTTACGCCCCGTCATATCGCCCGTATTCTGGTTGCCCTGGCCGCGCCAGCAAACAACGACGCCATTTACGATCCTTTTTGCGGTACGGGCGGACTTTTGACGGGGGCATTCCACGCCATCACCGCATTCGACCCCTCAAAAAAAGAAGGAAGCCTGTTTTTTGGCAAGGACGTCTCGGTTTCAACCCGCATAGCGAAAATGAACGCCATCCTGCATTGGGGTAGCCATAGCGGCATCGAGCAGGTCGGCAATACCCTGGCGCATCCCGTATATGAAAAATATACCATCGGCTTGACGAACGTGCCCTTTGCCCGTGACCCGAAAAACTACCCATACGACCCATTATATGAAAACGGCATTGCGAGGAAAAAGACGGATGTCCTGTGCATCCTCCACCTTTTCCAGTCTATCAAAAAAGGAGGAAGGATGGCGGCCATCGTGCCGGAAGGGTTCCTGTTTGGTACGGAGCGTAAAGCTGCCAGACGGTTTCTGACGGACACTGCCGATCTCAGGCTGGTGGTTTCCTTGCCCCATGGCTCTTTCCTGCCCTATACGAATGTAAAGGCAGCCCTCATTTACCTTGAAAACATCCGCTGCCCCGACGGGAAAGACCACTTTTGGTATTTCGATGTTGAAAACGACGGGTGGACGCTCGACAGGCACAGGAAAAAAATAGAGGGCCGCAATGACCTTGATATCCTCCAAAGCGCCAACATTAAGGAGGCATCGGAAACAAAACTGACCTGCCTTGGCTTTGTCAAAGTTCCGTTTGAAAAGATACGGCAGAATAATGAGAACTGGATCGGCAGACATTACCAGGGCAGCAGGGATGTCACCTCACCTTATCCGCTGGTACCCCTTGGTGACCTGGTTACCTTCGTTTCTACGGGTTTTTCCTGCAAGGCTGGCCAATTGGCAGATAATGGCATTCCGTTTTTTACCCTGATATCCGTCAAAAAGGATTTCTTTCCCCGTTGCGAGTCGAAATACCTGAAGTATGAAACGCAGACCGATGAGAAGAGCGCGTGCATGAAAGGGGACATCCTGCTCACCATCAAGGACAAGAACAAGGAGCTTGCGATTTTGGGAAGGGCGACCATCGCTAACAGCAACGGGGTGTTTTCCTCTGACCTAGTTAAAGTTAAGGTTGAATCGGAAAACCTCTTATCAGCCGAGTACCTGTACCATTGTTTCAAGAATGCTTCTATGAGGACTGTCAACAAGAAAATATTTTCTTTTCCCTAAAAA
>CAYRJJ010000067.1:0-9182 GCA_964424515.1 uncultured Candidatus Finniella sp.
CCTGGCCTAATTTGCGCTTCGATAAAGTGAAAGTTTTGCTGGTACCTTCTCTATCAACAATCTGTCTCCATGCACGGCAGACATGAGAAGCCCTAAGAAAATCTTTTCCATCAAGAAACGATAAGACCCGTGCTTGCATTTCTAGCGGAAGCCAGGAGAAGTTTATCTGCTCAGGCAGATTGCTTCCATCTCCTTCAATTGGCGCAGGCTGCGTTATTGGACTTGTTTGTACCATCACTTGCGTCTCCAATGCTTCCACTGGATGACCGTCTCCTCCGGGCAGTTGTATTGCGAGTGGTTTTGTTTGGTCGGCAGTCTTTAAGGAACCTTCCATAGCGTGAGCCGCTTGAGGCGCTGAAAGGGTTAGGGTGATCATTGCAGATGACATAAAAAGCTTTAAGCTTGGTTTCATAAAAATCTCCACTGGATTAAGACGTAAATGTATTTTTTGGATATGCCAAGTATGTTAATATCTATAAAAATAGAAACTTATATATACGGTAATTGTTTTATAACAGATTAATATTTTTAAATACAGAATTATTTTTTTAACGCGATGTGCAACTTTTATGAATTCTTGAGATAGGCATCGCCTTCTGCAATAACTGTATTGAACAAAAACCCGTTAAAATGCAGGAGGAGCCGATGGCCTATTGAAGACTTTATCATACACGTATTCTGTTTAGCAGAGGATTTTATAAAGCAGAAGTTGGGTTGTAATGGATTGAGAAAGCGAGGTTTTAGACCATCATTAACCGACAGTGAAGTTATAACGATAAGGCTCGTTGGTGAATATTTGGGATTTGGGGATGAAAAGCCTATTTGGGAATACTTCAAACGACACTGGCTTGAATGGTTCCCCAGGCTTGGTTGTCGAACGACATTTACCCGCCAGTCAGCCAACCTGTGGTTTGTAACGCGGAAGTTGCACAAGCGATTATTGTAAACACCGGGTACAGATATGGATGATCTCCACATATGTGATGGTTTTCCCACTCCAGTTTGCCACATCAAACGGTTTTTGCCGCAATTTTAAGGGTGATGCAGATTATGGATATTGCGCTTTAAAAGGAGAGCATTATTATGGATTTAAAGGAAATATGATTATAAGCGGTTTGGGAGCGATAACGGGAATGACAGCCACAGTGGCTTGTGTAGGTGAAAGGGACTCTCTGCCTGAAATTATCAATAATATTAAAAGGTTGCTTCTGGGAGACAAGGGTCTGATACGCCCCTCTTTAAAGGCTGAGTTACTTAAAGAAGGGGTGAATTTACAGACTCCCTTACGTAGAAATATGAAAGATGATAAAGACCAAAAAATTGTAAGAAGTGTTACTTCTGTTCGTCGTTTAGCCGAAACAGTTATTGGTCAATTAACGGATAGATATAAAATTCAAGGAATGAAGGCCAGGGATTTATGGCATTTAACCCATCGTATCATTCAAAAAGTTACCTCTCATAGGATAGCGCTATTTATAAATCACCTGGTTAACCCGGAGAATCCACTTCGCTTGGAAAGCTTGGTTGTTTAAAAGTTGCACATCGCGTAAAGTTTATTATTTCTATGCCTCTTTGTTGTTGAAGTTTACCAGGAAATTGATACTTTTAGACATGGTTCCATCATAAGGATAACAGGATTGGCATGAAAGATATTAAACGCCGGGGCATTATGCTTGTTTTATCCTCCCCTTCGGGAGCTGGGAAAACCACGATTTCACAAAAGTTGCTAGAATCAGAGCCGGAACTTGCCCCTTCAATTTCCGTAACGACGCGCCCCATCCGGCCGGGAGAAGTGCAGGGGCAGGACTATATGTTTGTCACATCGGATCAATTTAACGTTATGCTTAAAAATGACGAGCTTCTGGAACACGCGGAAGTTTTTGGGTACAGTTATGGAACGCCAAAAAAGCAGGTTTTGGATGCATTGAAGGCGGGGAAAGATATTATCTTTGATATTGATTGGCAAGGAACCCAGCAATTGGCCCAACTCGCTCGAACAGATTTAATCAGTGTTTTCATTTTGCCGCCTTCCACGGAAGAACTCGAGCGGCGTTTAAAAAGCCGGGCCCAGGATGAAGATATTGTCGTCGAACGACGGATGGCGGGCGCGGCTACGGAAATGAGTCACTGGGCTGAATATGACTACGTTATCATCAATCACGAGTTAACCACCAGCGTTAGCCAAGTTCGTGCCATATTAACGGCGGAACGGTTGCGCCGGACACGGCAATTAGGGGTGGTTGATTTTGTTAATGAACTGCGCCACACTCACTAAAGAGCCGGTGTGATTTTCATTCACAATCGGTCTACTATGCATGGGCTTATAAAAATTCATTGAGGGAGCATATTTTGAAAAAAGTAAATTTATACAACCAGGTTTTATCTATTTTTCTCACGATGGGGATTGCTCCCTTGATTTGCTCTTGTGATGATTCATCCCAACCAGAAAAAATAGAGACCGAAAAAGAACTAAAAGGAGCCGTGGAAGAGAGGGCGGAAGAGGCGGAAGGAACGGAAGAGGCTCAAGAAGCGATCAAGAAAAAGAGCGAGCAAGAGGAAAAAGAAAGCGAAACAAGAAAAGAGAAGCGGGAGGAAAAAAATTTAATGAGCGAAAATTCTTCTCGAAAATCATCGGGAGGAAAAAGAAGATAAGGAAAGGGAGACCCCTTACTTAACCTGGTACAGTAACTATTTTGTTTCGCCTGGTTTTTTGAGTTCATACCCTCACCATTCGCCCTTGCGCGTAAGCGCAAAGCGCCGAAGCCGAAGTTGAAGGATATTAATC
This sequence comes from uncultured Candidatus Finniella sp., assembly GCA_964424515.1. Taxonomy (GTDB): domain Bacteria; phylum Pseudomonadota; class Alphaproteobacteria; order Paracaedibacterales; family VGCI01; genus VGCI01. The sequence goes on from CAYRJJ010000067.1 coordinate 2,786, forward strand.
CTGGTTACAATCCTGCAGCTTTCCCTCCACCAGACGGACGGAACGGTCCATCCTGGCCGCCAGGTCCGGGTTATGGGTCGCAACCAGAGCGGACAAGCCTGTCTGCCGGACCAGCTTGACCATTTCGTTGAATACGACCTGCGCCGTCACGATATCCAGGTTACCCGTCGGCTCATCCGCCAGCAAGATTTTTGGGCTATTCGCAATGGCCCGGGCAATGGCGACCCGCTGTTGTTCCCCCCCCGATAATTTTTTTGGCCGATGGTGCAAGCGGTGACCCAAGTTCAGGCTTTTCAATAAATCTTCAGCCCGCACCCTGCTTTGCGCCCGCGTATGGCCGGCAATCAGGCAGGGGAGCATAACATTTTCCAGGGCTGAAAATTCTTGAAGCAAATAATGAAATTGATAAACAAAGCCGGCAAATTCACGGCGCAAATCTGTGCGCGCCCCATCTGGCAGGTTATTGCAGTTTTGGCCGTTCATCATAACCGTACCGCCACTTGGCAGTTCCAGTAATCCGGCAATTTGCAGCAAGGTGGTTTTACCGGCGCCACTTGGGCCGACAAGGGCCACAATCTCCCCGGGAGCAATTTTGAGGCTTACACCCTGTAAAACATGCACCGTCTCCTCTGCCTGACGGAAACTGCGCGTGACATTGTTTAATTCGAGCGTGGGGGTCATTGCCGTAAAGCCTCCACCGGATCAAGGCGGGCGGCCCGCCAGGACGGGTACAATGTCGCTAAAAAGGATAACCCCAAAGCCATACAGATGGTTGCCGTCACATCCCCCCCGTCAACCTGGCACGGCATTTGAGTGAGAAAATAAATCTCCGCATTAAACAATTCCATATCCAGCAAGCGTTCCAACCACCGGCGGATGGTTTCAATATTGAGCGCAAAAGCCAGCCCACCTGCAAGGCCGGTAAGCGTTCCCGTGACGCCAATCGTCGAGCCTGTCAGAAAAAATATCCGTAAAATCGTGCCCCGCGTTGCGCCCATCGTGCGCATAATCGCAATATCGCGCATCTTGTCTTTCACCAGCATGATTAACCCTGAAACGATATTGAAAGCGGCGATTAAAATAATTAAGGTGAGAATAATAAACATGACATTGCGTTCAACCTGGATCACTTGAAAGAAACTGCTGCTCATATGTTGCCAGTCAGATAAAAAAATCTGGTCGCCCAGGGTGTGTTGAAGCAGAAATCCATATTCGGCGACCTTGTCCGGATTATCAACAAAAACCTCTAGCAAAGATGCGCCCTTAACATCCCCTTGTTCCACTTTAAAAAAGCTTTGGGCTGTCTCCAGAGGCATAAAAATGACGGTTTTGTCATATTCATGGAAGCCAACTTCAAATACGCCAACCAGCGTCACGCTCTTTTGGCGTGGCACGGCGCCAAAGGCTGTTATATTGCCTTGGGGACTCACCAGGCTAAACCGGTCGCCAATGCGCAACCCCAAATTTTCAGCAAGCCGACGACCCACAATAACGGAATCGCCGGGACGATCACGATCCAGGGATTTTCCAAAAGGTTCAAGGCTTCCTGCCTTCATATTTTTGGCGATAATATCTCTTTTTTTGAGGTCATCCGCTCGCACCCCATGAATGATAGCGCCCCGGGCCTGGGATTGAAACATGACCATGGCCTGTTGCGCCACAACGGGCATGACCGCTTTTACCCCCTCTACGGTCCGCGCTTTTGCGGCCACTTCATCAAAATTCAACAATGGCCCCTTTGGCGCCTGGATGGTGATATGGCCGTTCATCCCGATAATGCGGGTCAAAAGCTCTTGCCGGAACCCGTTCATCACTGACATGACAATGATTAAGGTTGCTACGCCCAAAGCAATCCCCACAAAGGAAAAGCCCGCAATAACGGAAATAAATCCCTCCTGGCGGGGCGAGCGCAAATAGCGGTAGGCGACCATCCGTTCCAGTAATGAAAACATAAGACCCTGCTTTAAAATACGGGTATCATACCCTGCCCTATTGTCGTTGCGTAAAGGACAGGGAAGGAGGAACCTGAACCGTTACCATTACTCATTATCTAGCATAAATGAGACAGGCAGGATATCCCCTATCTTCCAAGTGATGGCTAACGTTTCATGACTGCCGCCAGCACGTCGTCCCATTGCTGGAAAACGGAGGGTTGGCTGAAGCGTTCCGTAATGGTCAAAGCGCCTTGAGAAAGCTTCACCCGTTGGGCCGGATCGTGAATAAGCTCTTTTAAAAGCGCCGTCAGGTGAGCCGCCTCCCCAACGGGGAAGAGTCGCCCGTCAATCCCGTCCCGGATGATATCAACCGTTCCCGAGCAACGTGAAGCCATCACGGGCAAACCGACAGCCATAGCCTCACACAAGGCATTGGGAAACCCTTCATAATGGGAGGGAAAAACGAAAAGATCCGCTTCATATAGCGCCCCCTCAATATCCCTGACCGTTCCGGGCAGAAAAACATGCTCCGTCAAGTTTAGCTTCCGGATCAAGCTTTCCAGCTCCACCCGCATGGCCCCTTCCCCGTAAATCGTAAGGTTCAGATCGGGATATTGTGAAATGAGGGCTGAAAAAGCCAAAATAAGGGTATGAAAGCCTTTATCGGGACATAAACGCCCTACTGAAACGATTTGCCGGACGGGGTTTAAAATGCCGGACTCCTTTTTTTGCGCTACAGGAGCCTTAACGCCATTGGGAATAATGCCCTTTTTATGCGCCGGCAACCTTGAAAAATAGCGGGATGCGGAAGCCGTTTGAGAAATAACCTTGTCTGCCCACGGATAGGTTATCATGCGCAGCTTCTTATAAAAAAAGGGTAATGGATAATAGGAGGGATGGGTACGCTCTGACACGATCACCGGGATCCGAAGCCCCCGGCTGGCAAATAATGTTGTGATATTCATGACATCTACAAAAGAAACAATCACATCCGGCTTTGCCGCCTTCAGGGCGCTCCTAAGCTTTAAGATGCGCCTGGCAATGTTCTTGAAACGCACGAGAAAAGCAACATCGCCTGAAGCGGCCTGATCCAGTTGAATCAAGTGAACCCGCGAGTCCAGGGGATACAAGGAAGGCGTCCCTGGCGCGGAAAGGGTCATCAACGAGACGTGATGCTCCCGTGAAACCCAAAAATTCGCCAGTTCTGACAGGACACGTTCCGCCCCCCCTGTCCCAAGGGAGGAAATAATGAGCGCTATATGCATTGATTAGATTTCCAGCTTGATGACACGCCCTAGATTAAGCATAAAGAATAATAAATAACAACGCTGCGCGCATAGGTAGAAAATACTTTAATGATAAGAAGGCGTTTAACGAAAAGATAGCTAACGTATTTTATTTTATGCTATGACAAAAAAATAAGCGTAAAGTAAATAACCAGGGAAAATGATGATTATTGCCATAGATGGTCCTGCCGGCGCGGGCAAAGGAACGATTTCAGGATATCTAGCCATGAAATTCGACCTTCTCCACCTCGATACGGGGTTACTCTACCGGGCCCTTGCAAAGGCCGTCATTACAAAAAAGGTTGATCCGCATAATCCCAAAGCCATAGCCGATATAGCCCGTACCATACGGATAGAAGACGTACAGGATCCTGACTTGCGGGGGGAGGAAATCGCCGCCATTGCGTCGCAAGTCGCTGTTATTGCAGAAGTCCGCAACACCTTGAATGACCTTCAGCGCAGGTTTTGCGCCTCCGTCAAACCCCCTTATCAAGGGGCTATCCTGGATGGGCGCGATATCGGAACCGTCATTTGCCCGGATGCGGCATGTAAATTATTTATTACAGCCCGCCCCGAGATCCGGAACCAGCGTCGTCTTTTAGAAACCCAAATGAGTTCTGAACCAGATTCTGAGGCCGTATCCCGGATGACTCAAAAAATTGCGGAGCGTGATGCCCGCGATTGCGCCCGGAAAATTGCTCCTTTGACTCCAGCGCCAGATGCCTTTATAATTGACACGTCAGACTTGACAATTGAGCAAGCATGCACTAGAGCGGCGCAATATGTTGCCGGGCATTGCTTGAATCAACAGGCGCTTAAGCGCCACGTATAATAACCTCTAACCGTGTTTTTAAAGGATTTAACCATTAATATGACAAAGATATCACCTCACAGCCCATCATCTGGTACAACCCCGTCTTTCACCGAAGACTTCGCTGCTTTACTCGATAGTTCCCTTGCTGGCAAACAAAGCTTTGAAGGAAGCGTCGTCAAGGGACTCATCGTTGGTATTCACAATGATATTGCGATTATCGATGTTGGACTCAAATCTGAAGGCCGCGTTCCGTTGAAAGAATTCTCCGGCCACGGGCGTACGGCGGAACTTCGCGTTGGAGACACCGTTGATGTGTATGTTGAGCGTATGGAAGACAAAAACGGCGAAGCCCTCTTAAGCGTGGAAAAGGCCCGCCGTGAAGCTGTCTGGAATGAATTGGATAAATCTTATCAGGACGGCCTCCTCGTGAATGGCGTTATCTTTGGTAAAGTTAAGGGAGGTTTTGCTGTTGACCTGGACGGCGCCGTCGCTTTCTTGCCCGGTAGCCAGGTTGACATCCGCCCTATTCGGGATATTTCCCCCTTGATGAATATCACCCAGCCTTTCAAATTGTTGAAAATGGATAAAGCCCGCAGCAACATTGTTGTTTCCCGCCGTTCCGTTCTGGAAGAAACGCGGGCTGAAGCGCGGACTGAACTGGTTTCCAACCTGTCTGAAGGTCAAATTTTGACAGGTATCGTAAAAAATATTACCGACTATGGCGCCTTTATTGATTTGGGCGGCGTTGACGGGTTGCTCCATGTCACTGATATTTCCTGGCGACGGATCAACCACCCAAGCGATATTTTGAAAGTAGGGGAAAACATCCAGGTTCAAGTTATTCGCTTCAACCGGGAGAATCAGCGTATTTCCCTGGGGATGAAGCAACTTGCGGAAGATCCCTGGAAAGGCGTTGAAGGGCGTTATGAAATCGGCAGCCGCCGCCGTGGCCTTGTCACAAATGTTACGGATTACGGGGCGTTTATTGAACTGGAACCCGCTGTTGAAGGGTTAATCTACGTCACAGAAATGAGCTGGACCAAGAAAAATATTCACCCTGGCAAGATCCTCTCAACGAGCCAGGAAGTAGAAGTTCAAGTCCTGGATGTTGATATGAATAAGCGCCGTATCAGCCTTGGTTTAAAGCAGTGCCAGGAAAATCCGTGGCAAAAATTTAAAGACAACCACCCTATTAGCAGTATTTTAGAAGGTGAAGTTAAGAATATTACTGAATTCGGGTTGTTCGTTGGCGTCTCCGACGATTTAGACGGCATGGTTCACTTAACTGACCTGTCATGGACCAAATCTGGCGAAGAAGCTTTGTCTGAATATAAAAAAGGCCAAATCATTAAAATAAAAGTTCTTGATATTGACGCTGAAAAAGAGCGTATCAGCCTGGGGGTAAAACAATTGGAAACGGATACATTTACATCCGGCCTGTCCAACCTCAACAAAGGCGATATCGTAACCGGAACGATTTGCGCCATTTTAGATAAAGGCATTGAAGTTGAACTTGATGGCGGCTTGATTGGCGCTATCCGCAAAGCTGATTTGTCCCGTGACCGTGACTGGCAACGCCCTGACCGGTTTGCCGTTGGCGAAAAAGTTGATGCGAAAGTTACATCCATTGACCGAATCAGCCGCAAGGTCATATTGTCCATCAAGGCGCGTGAAATTGAAGAAGAAAAACAGGTTTTATCTGAATTTGGCTCTTCTGATAGCGGCGCAAGCTTGGGGGACATTTTGGGCGCAGCCATGAGCAAAGCAAGGGCGACCGTCAAAGAAACCTCCGCCTCTTTGCCTAAAAAAGCGCCTGCAAAAGAAACAAAAAAAGAGGAAGAAGAAACTGCTTCGCTAAAGGAGGAAACTCCAGCAGCTGATAAGAAAGAAAAGGCTTCTGCACCTAAAAAAGAGGCAGCGCCGACGGCCAAGAAAGAAAAAGCGCCTGCTCCTAAAAAAACAGGCGATAAACAGTAGAAACAAAAAGAAAATCCTTTCCTCCCCGCTTGCTCCTGCTGGTTCAGACGCATCAACAAAATGTTCTTGAGCATGCAAGGTGAAGGGGAGGGAAAAGAGCTATAGCTCATGTCTGGATTCCCCGGTATTTCTTGCCAGGGCGTGTCCTCAATGATTGGCTTTTGGACTGCAAATGGCAGTTTTCTGCTCTTCCGTTTCTCAAATATGCCTTAATGTATTCTTGCGATACGGTTCTCAAAACCCGCCATTTTCGCCACAAAATCCTTCAATTGATGACACGCCCTAGGGATCAACTGTATAGTATTTTGTTTCATTATTTCCTATTACCACACTAGAGCCGCTGCGTAAGTTGCAATTTTAAGAAAACTGTAGGAGAGTATGAGACT
>CAYRJJ010000068.1:0-8680 GCA_964424515.1 uncultured Candidatus Finniella sp.
CCTGTCCCTAGTACGAGAGGACCGGGATGGACGTACCTCTGGTGTATCGGTTGTAGCGCCAGCTGCATCGCCGAGTAGCTACAGTACGGACGAGATAACCGCTGAAAGCATCTAAGCGGGAAACTCTTCTCAAAACAAGGTCTCGCAAAGTAGAGCCGTGGTAGACCACCACGTTGATAGGCTGGGTGTGGAAGCGCAGTAATGCGTGAAGCTAACCAGTACTAATCGCTCGATTGGCTTTTTCTTGTCTCAGATGTCAGATACCAGGAATTGTAATAAATTTTTATAATCTGAATGGTTTTTTGAGTCATTTAAGTTTTATATTCGATAAGTAGCTTATTAAATACAACCTTAAGATCAAGGTTGCGTAAAGTGCATAGGTATTTTGTTGGCTTGGTGGTTATAGCGCATGGTAAACACTCGATCCCATCCCGAACTCGACCGTTAAAACATGTTGCGCCAATGATACTCCGTCTTAAGGCGTGGGAAAGTAGGGCGCTGCCAAGCTTATCAAATATCTACGTCTTTATGCAAAAATGTCTTTCTTTACAATGAGTGACTTCCTCTACGCGATGCACAGCTTTTATAAAAGCTTGAGATAGGCATCAACTTCTGATATAACTTGAAAAAAACGTTAAAATGCAGCGGCAGCCGACGATTGTTGAAAATTTTATCATACAGGCGCTCTGTAGATAATTTTATTAAAATCGTTAGCTTCTCCCGCTTTTGTAAAAATAAAATAATAAAGTATGTGATTTTTTTAGTATAAACAATGACTTATGACATTGTGAGAAGCCTGTGCAATGAAGAAATCCATAAAAGATGCATAGGTCTTCAAAGCAGCTTCAATACAGAAAGAAATTCAATGAATCGGCAAGCTCTGCAATCACATTTGATGGAGGAATCTCTTGAAAAGGGAGCTATGAGCGATTCCCTACCGCAAAATTTATTCTTTTTTATAGGACACTTCTTGAAGGCATACAAGCGCTTTTGCGTCATTTTTGCTGTTCTTGCTATGATCACTGGATTTTGGGCGCCTTTCAATAGTTTGCTTATAAAATACATGATCGATTCTTTAGGTTCCTGCCCCGATACTTATGTTGCGTCTCTTATATTTTGGCCAGCTGTCCTTTTTATCGTGAACTTTGAAGTGCACAACCTCTGCTGGCGTGGCATGGGGTACTTAAACTATAAATTTCAGCCCGTGATTAAAAATCAAATCATTGCAGAAACTTTTCGCAATGTCCATAAACATACCCATCAATTTTTCCAGGATAATTTAGCAGGCCGGATTTCAAGTCATATCAATACCCTTGCTGATAATATTGAGCGTATTGTTCATGATACCGTCAGGCATCTTATTCGTGGAATGGTTTTACTGATCGCCTCCTTTATAAGCATGTACGCCGTTCATCCGAGTTTTTTTTGCGCTTTGCTTCTATGGTTTTGCGGGTTTGCTTTCATTAGCTTGCGGATGTCAAAGCGCCTTATCAGTCTGTCAGAATCTCATGCGGCTTCTGAATCCATCGTTTCAGGACAATTAGTCGACAGCATTACAAATGCGAGCAATGTACGCATTTTTGCACGAGGCAATTATGAAATTTCATATCTTGCAAAATCCCTTCTTTTAACAAAGAAATCGTTTCAAACAAAAGAAGGGTTTGCCCTCAAGCTGCATTTTTTTCAGGGAATTTCCCTTTCTGTTATGCTGGGGTTCATGCTCTATTTGCTGGTTCAATTACGCACGAGCCAAAGGGTTAGCATCGGTGATTTCGCCCTTATCTTAAGTCTCAGTGTCGAAGTTGGTTATATGTCATGGTGGACGCTGGAGCAAGTCGATGAACTCAATAAAGCTGCCGGTAAATGTAAGCAAAGCCTTGCCAGCTTATTTGTGCCTTTTGAGATAAAAGACAAGGAAAATGCACCGGATTTGATGATGACACGTGGCCAAATCACCTTTTCTTCTGTCAAATTCCATTACAAAGGAGCGGAACCTTTATTTCAAAACATGACGGTCACGATTGAAGCAGGTCAAAAGGTGGGGCTGGTTGGTCATTCAGGTAGCGGGAAATCCACCTTTGCTAATCTCGTCTTGCGCCTTTATGACATAACAGATGGCCGTATACTCATCGATGGTCAAGATATCCGGGATATTACTCAGGATAGCTTGCGCCAAAGCATTACCATGATTCCCCAAGACCCGTCCCTTTTTCATCGCTCGCTTATGGAAAATATTCGCTACGGGCGCCTTAATGCAACGGATGAGGAAGTGATCGAGGCTGCGAAACAAGCCCATGCCCATGAATTTATTACAGCATTGCAGCAAGGTTATGACTCTCTGGTTGGCGAACGGGGTATTAAACTTTCTGGAGGACAACGGCAACGTATCTCGATTGCCAGAGCTATTCTCAAAAATGCCCCTATTTTGATCCTCGATGAAGCCACATCTCAGCTTGATTCCGTGACAGAAAGCTATATCCAGGACTCTTTGTGGCAATTGATGCAAGGAAAGACGACCATTGTTATCGCTCACCGTCTCTCTACCTTGCTTCATATGGATCGTATTTTTGTCTTTGATAAAGGAAAAATTATTGAGGACGGATCTCATGCTGAACTCCTGGTTAAGAATGGACTTTATAAAGTTTTATGGGATGCTCAAGTAGGAGGGTTTTTGCGGGATACCTTTTGAGCAAGATTTGCCCTCCCATGATAATAGGGTGTGACATGGCGAAAAGGGAGATCAAACTCCGGCAAAAGAACCACATGAACAGAGTTCAGGAAATACGTTAATCACTTCATCGGGAGTTTTCAACTGGTAACCTTGATGCTTATGACCAGTCTGAGCGCCCGGGTTCTGGCCACGTCGAGGGCATTCTTTCCTCTTGGCATGATAGAAGATCCCGGGAAGAGGGCAAAGAGGAATGAGTAGAGTTTAGCCCCAAGCCTTCTTTGAGGCGCCCATTCTCATGCCCAAGCTCGATATTTTCTTCCCGTCAGGTTGGATTTTCTTGTTCCAGGCAATCAATGCGGCTCTTCAGGGTGGGGCTATTTGTTTATTAAGGTCTTCTTAGGGCGTGTCATCAATTATCGTCTTTTGGACTGCAAATGGCGGTTTTCTGCGCTTCCGTTTCTCAAATACGCCTTAAGTATTCTGCGATACGGTTCTCAAAACCCGCCATTTTCGCCACAAAATCCTTCAATTGATGACAGTCCCTACTATACCAGTGAAAAAGTCCATGGCAATACTATGCTTTAACCATCTTCTTCACAACCCGTTTACCATCACTCATCATATTCTGAAAACTTTTTCTAAAATAACCCTGAACGTGTACAAAAAACGTATGCTTGAAATTTTCTTGATGATACGGATGAAAGTCATTGCAAAATTGAGCAAACTTGGTATTATTTTGAGATAAACAAGCAAGGTCAATTTTAGTATTGGGGTGTAGCCAAGTGGTAAGGCAGCGGGTTTTGGTCCCGCCATTCCTGGGTTCGAATCCTAGCACCCCAGCCATTTCTCCTTAATTGCCATCCCCTTCTTTACATTTTTTTCAGCTACCTTAACTCCGTATGTGAACTTGAAATTGATTTTCATTTATGGCTTGAATGTGGAGCTTGCAGCTCAGACTGTGCGCGAGGGCATAGGCAAAGAACGCTATAATTGTACCAGCTGTTTGCCGGGAAAGGGGGGTTTGTCCTGTCAGGGATTGGCTGATCTCTTCACGCAACTGAGCCATGGGACCTTCAGCGGTTATCGTAAAATTGGAATCAATCGTTAAGGTTCCCCCCCGCGCAAGGCCATCTGCCGCCGTTAACAGCGTGGCCAGTAAAAGGCGGGCAAGGGGTCCCTGGATCTTTTCCAGGTCTTCCAACTCCCAGATTGCGGAAATTTTATGATCTGGCCAGTAAGTTCGCAAGGCTTTTTGCAAGTCCGTTCCTGTGGGTTTGTTTTGTATGCCTGAAAACCCGGTGAGGCACCGGAAGAGTTCCAGCTTTGAGATTGTTGATTGAGCGCTATAGTTAACAAGATCCCGTATGGCAAGGTCTTGAGGGGCTTCAGCCAGCATTTCCAGACCCATGGCGACAGCGCTTGCAGGAGCCGCCAGGTCATGGCAAATTCTGGCGCACATTAAGCGCATCAAGGTCATGTCTGCTATCATTTTAAGCCATATCCTGTAATATAACGTGGAAATGTAACATTATAAATAAATTAAATCAATTATTTTGTTTTTCTGTTTAATTTCTATTGACCTGGCAAATCAGGTATCATATTAGTATCTTATCCAGGCTGGGTATACCCTATGGTACGCCAAGGCCGGGTGTTGTATTAACTAGGTTATAAAAAAATACTTTAAGGAGTTTATTATGGTTCAAAATTTCGTCCTTGCCGCTATCGTTGCTTTATTCGCTACGGCTACTTTTGCTTCATCTGACGTAAAAAAAGAGGAGCCTGTTCCTGTAGCTGACGCTGCAAAAGATGCCGCCGAGGAAAAGAAAGCAGAAGAAGACAAAAAAGAAGAAGAAAAAAAAGAAGAAGCAAAAAAATAAGCTTTCCGAGTTTTTTGAAAGAAGCGGTGAGATCAAGTCCACCGCTTTTTTTATGGAAAAAAATTCGTACCTGTCCAGGGTATTAAAGGGGAGAAGCGACAAGTTTTGAGAGTTTTAAGTCGTTCTGCTTCACTTCTTCCCTGTTTGCAACAGATGCTTATTTTTCTGGAAAATAAATATTGCAAATATGCATATGTTTTAATTCTTTAAAAGTCATCTTGAACCTATCAGGAAGTTTACAATTTTTTTAAGACAAGTCTCCGCTGTCCCATTAGCCATACCTTGATGCCATTCTAATTGCCTGCTATAGCGCAGAAATATTTTTTCTCCTTCAACCTTCTCAATTTCACCAATGGAAAAAGGGTTAAGGCTCCCTTCATCTCCTTTAAATACAAAGACAAAGCAGGTTCCGGGTTAAGGGGTTGCTAGAAACGTCTCGCGAGATATGCGCTCAGATTTAGTATTAAAATGAATTAATACCATCAAAGAAAAAAACAGAGTTATAAAGATAGCGGCGCCTGAAAAATACTACCAGGGGGTCTTAAAACTTGTGTCACTATTCGATAGCTCTATCGCATATAATTTGCAGGGAAATGTTGACCCGCACGATCCACACGCAACACTTGTCTTTTTACTTAATGGGAACATGGGAATCCAAAATATATTAAAAACTTTTTGAAAACCAATCAAGGATTGTCTTATCAAATACTCCTTTCTAGCGTTTTGCGCAAATACTCAGCGGGGCGCCTTAGCTTGTAAGTTGGCCAAAACTTTTCAGGCTTCTGGAATCTGAATATTTCACTCCCCTCTTCCTATGTCAACTGCCCTGCTGCCTTCTGAATGCGGTGGCAGGCTTCGCGTAAAAGCTCTGTTTCAATCGCATAGGAGATGCGTATATAAGGGGACAAACCAAAAGAGTCACCACTAACGGATGCGATTCCAACACTTTCCAGAAGATAGAGAGTGAAATCATTATCCGTCTCCATCTTCCTTCCGTGCGGCGTTGTTTTGCCAATAATCCCGGAACAAGAGATGTAAAGGTAAAATGCCCCTTCCGGTTTGAAACAAGATAACCCGGGCGTCGCATTGATTATCTCAAGAGCTAAGTCACGCCGCGCTTGAAACGCCTCACCCCATGTTTTAATAAACCCATGGGAGTTTGTTAAAGCTGTAATTGCAGCAGCTTGGGAAAGGGAACAGGCGTTTGACGTGCTGTGAGACTGAACCATCGTTATTGCTTTAATCAAAGGCTTAGGGCCTGCCCCGTATCCAATGCGCCACCCTGTCATCGCATAAGATTTGGAAACGCCATTGACCGTCAGGATGCGGTCTTGCAAGGTTGGCGCGACTGTTGCCAGCGTTGCGAAAGGCGTTTGATCATAAACGAGATATTCATAGATATCGTCACACAGGATATAAACATGCGGGTGCCGTGTCAACGCATTCGCCAAAGCGTTAAGTTCATCCTCATGATAAACACGTCCCGTTGGATTGCCCGGCGAATTCAAAATCAACCATTTGGTCTTTGGCGTAATCGCCGCCTCCAGCGCTTCAGCCGTTAATTTAAAATGGCTTTGTTCCGCGCAAGGGACAATAATACTTGTCCCGCCACATAAATGAACCATATCAGGATAAGACACCCAGTAAGGAGCAGGAATAATCACCTCGTCTCCTTTTTCCACAGTTGCCAGAAGCGCATTAAAAATGACCTGCTTTGCGCCATTTCCAACAGTGATTTGGTCTATATCAAAAGTCAGCTGGTTATCCTGGAGAAATTTATCTTGAATGGCCTGTCGCAAAGCCGGCAACCCCTCTACAGGAGTGTATTTTGTCATTCCCTTTGCCATGGCTTGTATAGCGCCTTGCTTAATATGATCCGGCGTATCAAAGTCAGGCTCGCCTGCGCTGAGGCTAATAATATCCCGCCCTTTTGCTTTCAATTCAGCAGCCTTTGCTGTCATCGCAAGTGTTGGTGAGGCGCCTATGCGCTTTAACCGGTCAGCCAGGAGAGCCATTAATAATTTTCCTTAACTTTATAACTTGAAAAAGAAATTTTACGTCCATTATAACGCAAGTTCTAGAAAACCTGTATGATTATTTTGTTTGGGTAAATTGAAAATTGCCAGGTATTCGGGATTCCAGGAGGCTTTAGACCTCTCCGCATTACACATGGTTAAGGGTAGCGAATGAACCGTCAAGAGAATAAGCAGACACATCAAAAATGAGGTATAGAAACAAAAATAGGACTCAAAATTACTGATTGATTAAAATTTAATTAAATATTAACCTTTTATCTTAAAGGGCCATTCATAAAAGGAAATATTTGAGTGAAGACGTTGATAAAGTCCATAATATTAGGGACTACGCTTACCCTTAGCTTTGCTTTTGCTGATGAGACGCCTGCTTCTGCAGGCGAATTTGATGCCCAGATTCCAGATGAGGATACTTCGGAAGAAACACCGAAAAAGCCCCCGGAGAAAATAACGCCATTTCCCGGGAAAATCAGCAAGCCTCAGTCTAAAGCAGGAAAAAAAGCCCGGGGTATAAAAATAGCGGCAAAAAAAAAAGCGACTCAAGCCTCAAAAAGCCCTGCATCTCAAAGCGTACAAGAACAAATTCGTTTACTCAATGAGAAAATTGACCGTTTAGAAGCTGGCCAGGCGCCTCTTGCAGCCCCAACTTCCGCATATGCTGAAAATGCGAAAGACAGAACGGGCTACATTCCTCTTCCTGGTACAAATACAGCCCTTAAAATTGGAGGATACGTTAAAGCCGATATGATTTATGACGCGAATCAATTTACGGGTGACTCGTCAAATTTACCAAATTTAAGGCTAAAAGGACTTGACCCGGATGCGATGCGCTCTAGCGTATTTACAGCGCATGCCAAGCAAACCCGCATATCCATCGGAAGTGAGACAAATACAGCTCACGGAGAAGTGATGGCGTATTTTGAAGGTGACTTCTTTGGAAGTTCAAACACGGGGTCTTCAACAGGGTCTTTTTCCCGTTCCGATACGTCGAGCTTAAATTCCTATAACTTTCGGATACGCCATGCCTACGGTAGCTATTGCTACGATCATACGCACAGGGTCGATATGGGACAAATGTGGACTCTATTTTATGATCGAGAATCTGCGGGGACAACGGTTGAGTTTAATGGGCCAGAGGCCACCGCCCAAATCCGGCGTCCCCAAATCCGGTATACCCGTATGGGCCAGTTCTGGAAGTTTTCAGCTTCTATTGAAAGCGGGGCTACAGAGTATCTGGATATTAGCCCTGAATTTGTAGGAACGGCATCAGGTCTTACCGCAGGATCTCCCAGCGCTACTTATAATACGGCTCAATACCGCCGCGCTCAAAATAACTTTTTAGGAGGCATTTCAGGAGACGGGAACCAGGCTTTACCGGATCTTGTGGCGCAAATCAGGTACGAAAGAAAAAATACCGGGCACTTGACGCTGAGTGGCATGGCACGTGAGTTAAAGATTAAAAAACTGACAAGTACAGGCCCCAATGATCCTTTATTTTCGGGGAAAAAATATGGATATGGCGTTGCGGTGGGTGGTCGGCTGTATGTTCATGAAAAATCAAATATTTTTGCTCAAATGAATTTTGGAAAGGGGATTGGCGGCTATATTTTTGCGCTCGACGGGTATGGAGCAGCAATGGATGCGAGCCGGGGTTTAATGCAGGCGCAATTTGCCTATGGATGTCTTATTGGCGCAGAACATTACTGGAGCGATCAATGGCGCAGCAATATAATTTACAGCCAGGCGCAGGCCAGTATATCCGATATCATCCCGAGTGGAAGAAGCGCTGTTACGGGTCTCAATGGAGGCGCCCTTGCAACGATTGCGACCACAGGCTACAGTATTTCCCACATGATGCGCCAACTCTATCTCAATCTGTTATGGGCGCCAGCGGAGAAATTTGAAGTTGGTATTGAGTATGCTTATTCTCGCCGTGATACAATCAATAATTATTTTGGCTATGGAAACCGCTTCCAGTTTGGAGCTTATTATAAGTTCTAAAAATTAAAAATATCAGGAAGTTTTCGGATTACCTTTTCATTTCGAGACATCTAACTAAAGAACGGTAAAAATTTTGTGATCCATGTTTCAATATTTTC
>CAYRJJ010000069.1:0-8337 GCA_964424515.1 uncultured Candidatus Finniella sp.
ATTCTGCGATACGGTTCTCAAAACCCGCCATTTTCGCCACCAAATCCTTCAATTGATGACACGCCCTACTTTCTATCCGTTCACGTCTTTCGATTTCGCTCGCCAGCTTTTAAGAGCTTGTAGGTACGCTCAGGTCGAATTTTTTCTATTTTTTCATTAATTTTCAATTCATTATGATTCCTCTCTCCGTTCTCTCTCGCGCATAGGTATCAGCTTTTCAAAGCTGACGCTGAAGTCGAAGGGCGCCCCTGATCTTATCAGTCAGTTTCCGTTTCTTTGACTTCGGCGCTTCACGTCTACGCGCGAGGATAAACGGAGCCTGGAGTTACCTTTGAGGGGCATCTACATGCTTTAGTTCTTTTCCTTTCCTAATTTCCTCCAGTAAGCTCGATCTGGAGGACGTTGGCTTTTCTCCTGTTCCCAGAGCGGCAGACGCTGGAGGAGGGGTGGGAATTCCGGCTTTGGGTTCTTCAGGCGCAGCCGATTTTTCTTCTTCATGAATGCCCAGATTGTCCATCAGCTTTCTTTGAATCGGACTCATGGCGATTGTATTTTTATGTGGCGTTTTGGGTTCTCCTCCTGAAGGCAGAGGGGGAGGAGTAGGAATACCAGATTTGGCTTTTTCGGGAGCAGCAGGTCTCTGGGCTGGCGCTGGTTTTGGCAGTGGCGCAGGTGGGGTTGCTGGTTGCGCTGCAGATTTTTCTTTTTCAGTCATTCCCAGTTTGCGCATAAGTTCCCTTTGGGATCGACCCATGCGGATTGTATTTTGATCGGGAGTTTCTGCTTGTTTGGCAGGTTCTGCCTCTGCTTTGCCTTCACTCATTTGCTGATGCCTGAGAAGCTCTTCCGCCTTTTTTTGTTTATTGAGTTGAATTTGCTCGTGCAGGGTCAGCCGAGGTTTGGGAGTAGGCTTCTCTGTTGGTACGGGCGCCGGTGATGAAGTTTCCTTTTTGGGTGAGGGCGCAAGTTCAGGCGCTTCCGCCGGTTTTTTCTCCGGTTCCGCAGATTTTACTTCTGTCTCTCGCTTTGCCTGACGGATGGCCTCAAGTTCAGCATCCCTCTCTGCTCTTTTCTTTTCAGCAGCCTCCTCGGCAGCTGTTTTTTGAGGATTTTTTATCCATGAATCATGAGCTGAGGGGCGCTTTTTTTCCGGTAGCCCAACGCCTTTTCTGAGGGTTTCTGTTGGGGGCGCCAGATCTGTGGCAAGCGTTGCATAAGAGCTGCTGGCTAAAACAGTAATGACAGCGGCGCTTAAGGTGAGGGATGATTTTTTTTGTAGCATGATCGTCTCCTGAAATATTAAAAAAACACGGTTTTCAGTTTAATAATAGGATGCGTGTATTAATTTTTGGTTAATTGACAGGGAGGAAAACCCGTCATATCCAAACTTTTCCTAAAGACATCGCTTGAGAGGTTTGATATAGTTTTTCGCGGGGGGCTGGTCTTGGACGTATTCCTTGCTAACCTGGTCAGATCCGGAAGGAAGCAGCCATAACGAGTTCTATGCGGGTCAGGATTCAGTCTCCCACTGTGTTTATATGCTAAGGAGTCTAGAAAAATTAACATTACCATTTCTTCTTCGATTTTTGAGCCATCTGCGGCGTGATTTTTGCGCTTCCGGTACGCGCGTAGGTTAAGCTGCCCTTTGCGTTCCGGTTCTCAAAATCACTTGCGCCTGACTCAAAAATTTCTTGAATAAATGTAAAGTTTATTATTTCTACACCCCTAAGCGTGGCGGCGTTTGGATGCCCGTGCTGGCTATAGATGGTGTTTTTTTAAGGATAGACGACGGCGCTGATGACTCAAATTCCCTTGCCCCAGGGGGCTTCAAAAATTCCTTACCGTGTTCTGGCGCGTCAACACCGGCCTCAAAAACTATCTGAGCTGGTGGGGCAAGATCTGCTGGTCAAAACCCTTGCGCAGGGGATTAGCCGTAACCGTTTGCCCCATGCGTTTTTGTTGCACGGCATTCGGGGCGTTGGCAAAACAACGACAGCGCGTATCCTTGCCAAAGCATTAAATTGCGTTGGCGTTGATGGACACGGTACGCCCACGCCCGATCCGTGTGGCGTGTGCGACTCTTGCATCGCGATCCTGGAGGACCGGCATCTGGATGTCCTGGAAATGGATGCGGCCAGCCGTACAGGCGTGGATGATATCCGGGAAGTGATCGAAGCCGCCCGATACAAGGCTGTTAACGGACGGTACAAGATCTATATCATTGACGAAGTTCACATGCTCTCGAAAAGCGCATTTAACGCTTTGTTGAAGACGCTGGAAGAACCGCCCCCTCATGTAAAATTTATTTTTGCCACCACGGAAATTCGCAAAGTTCCCGAAACCGTTTTGTCCCGCTGTATGCGGTTTGATTTGAACCGCATGGACCCTAAGGTTCTTTTCGAGCATTTCATGGGCATTATGGCGAAAGAAGGTCTCACCATTGAGGAAGAAGCATTGTCGCTCATTGTCCGGGCGGCGGATGGGTCTGTCCGGGATGGTTTGTCTTTACTGGACCAGGCGATTGCCTTGTCAGAAAGCATGATAACAACCGTAACGGTTCGGGATATGCTGGGGCTGGTGGACCGGGGCCTCGTATTCGCTTTGTTGATCGCCCTTTTGCACGGACAAGTGGGAGAAGCCCTGACCCAAGTTCGGGAGCTTTATCGCCGGGGAGGGGATCCTGTCGTTTTGATGGAAGATCTTCTCGAACTTGTTTACTGGCTCACCTGTTTAAAGACGGCGCCCCATCTTCAGCAAGATGTAACGTGGCCGGAAAGTGACCGCCGGCAAGGGGCCGAGATCGTGAAGACGCTTTCTTTACCAGCTTTGATGCGGGTTTGGCAAGTTTTGCACAAAGGATATGAAGAAGCGTCGCGGTCTCCTTTGGCTTCGCAAGCCGTAGAAATGATACTGGTGCGGGTGGGCTATTTAAGCGATTTACCTCAAGCGGACGAGCTTTTAGCGGCCGTTCAGGGGATGCCTCGGCCTTCTCCAGCAGTGGTCTCGTCAGCAGAAGTCCCGCCGCCGGCAGCGCCTGTGGCATCCCTCCTTCCTTTGCAACCTTTAAAACCGGCGGCAGCCTCTATTGATCCAGTCAGCATAGCCAAAGATGAACCGGTAGGGGAAACGCGGGATGTGCCTGGCGCTCCATCCGTACCTCAACCTCAGATGCCAACGAGTTTTAAAAGCGTTCTGGAAATGCTGCAAGAGGCAAAAGAACCTGTTTTATACAGCACGATCCTTCAAGATATCCATCTGGTGTCTTATGCCCCGGGGGCAATGACCATTCGTTTAGCGGATACAGCCGCAAAGACATTACCGATGCAGTTGCGTCAGGTGTTGGAGCGGATGACAGGGCAGTCCTGGACAGTCGAAGTCACGGCAGAGGGAGGCGAGCCAACTCTTGCCCAGCAAAAGAAGTCTGACCACGACGCAAAAGTAAAAATAAGCCGGGAGCATCCCCTTGTTCAATCATTAATGGAGCATTTTCCAGGCGCAACAGTAACCGTAAAATAGGGAAAGGAAACGACTTATGAAAAACATTAATCAAATGATGAAACAAGCTCAACAACTGCAAGAAAAAATGGCTGAAATGCAGGAGCGCATGAATCAGGTTGAAATGACGGGCGTGTCCGGAGGCGGCATGGTTAAAGTCACTGTGAACGGGAAAGGTGAGATGAAGAGCCTCGCTATTGATCCGGCTCTGGTTGATCCAAAAGAAGTCGAAGTTTTAGAAGATTTAATTATTGCGGCGTTTAATGATGCAAAAACCAAGGTCGAGGCTCATGTCGCCGGGGAAATGGCAAAACTGACGGGAGGGTTAAACTTGCCTGGCGGTATGAAACTGCCGTTTTGATCAACTCAGGCCGGCTTCAGAGACGCTCCTGGCGCCGTTCGCCCTCGCGCTTAGGCGTGAAACGCCGAAGTCGAAGGACGCAACTGAGTACACTATTTATTGCAGGTTGCCCGATGGGGATATGGGCATAAAACGGTGAATCATGGGGCTGGTGAGTACGCTCGAGATGAAGATGGTGATGAATTTCTGATAAAGAGCCTTCTTTTATTTACTACTGTTGCTCGCGACGAAGGAGCGTTTCGTTATAACTTCTCTTTTCTACTTCATTCCCAACTTTTGTGGCCTATCCAAGCTTTTATCTCAATTCTCAGAACCAAAACCAGCTAAAAACCAGGAAAATGGGTAACAAAATGCTGATAGACCAAAGGAGATAGCCTAGAAATCCGGGCATTTTGATGTGGGAACGGGTGGCAATGGCGCGAACCATAAAGTTAGGAGCATTTCCGATATAGGTCAAGGCTCCCATAAAGACTGCGCCGGTAGATATGGCGGCTAAAATGGCCGCGTTCTGATTCATGAGGGACGCCGCCTCTCCGCCCGCCATATTAAAAAAAATCAGATAGGTTGGCGCATTATCTAAAACCCCGGATAAGATCCCGGTTAACCAAAAATAGAAGTGAGCGTTAGGCGTATCGTCGGGATTGGCCAGATGAACAAGGCTGGCTAAAGGTCCCGCTTCCCCGGCTTTAAGCATCCCCAGGACAGGAATGACCGTTATAAATATTCCCAAAAAGACGAGCGCAACCTCTTCCAGAGGCTCCCAGGTAAAGTGATTGGCTTGGTGAATAGGCGGAGGAGTAAGCTTCCAGGAAGCGAAAGCCATGGAAAAGAGCGTGAGGTCACGGCTTAATGCCGCCAAATTGATGGATAAACCGCATAAACTTATATGAGGTTTCGTGGTCACGAGGCTTTCGACGAGAATAACAGAGATGGACGCGCCCAGGATGAGGAAGTTCCGGCGTCCTTTAATCTGAATTTTGGCTTTTCCTTGCAGGTGACTTGGATCTGGTACAAGGGGATCATGATAGAAATGATAAGAATCAATGGCCCAAAAGACAGCTAAGACAGTTCCTCCAACGATGAGAAAGGGATAAATTAAGCGTGTCGTGGTCCAGAAGAAATCAACGCCATTTAAAAAACCAATAAACAAGGGAGGGTCTCCCAAGGGCGTTAGAATTCCGCCAATGTTTGAAACGAGAAAAATAAAGAAAATGACGACATGGGTGGTATAGCGGCGATATTTATTCAAAGCGATAAGGGGCCGGATAAGAAGCATGGATGCGCCGGTCGTGCCAATAATATTAGCCAGTAAAGCGCCCCCGCCCAGCAACCCGACATTCATGAGAGGTGATGCTTTTCCTTTCATTGAGATATAAATTCCGCCTCCAACCGTAAATAAAACAGTGATCAGCGCCATGAAGGGAATATAATGATGGATCATAGCGTAGGCGGACATATGAAGACAGGGTTCCAGACCTTTTATCACTCCAGCTGAAATTAAAAAGGTGGCGATCCACCCCATAAGGACCATTTTGGAATAGTGATGCCAGAATTTAGGAGCGATAAGGGGAAGGAGAGCCAGGGAGGTTAACAACCCGCCAAAGGGGATAGCCCAGGGTAGAGAAAAAGATAAGGATTCATGGGGCATCTTGATTCTCATTCTAATTTCACTCAGTATGAATAAGGAAGGCTACCATAAGAGTATATGAAAAGCGATGGAAGAGAATTTTAAGGCGCCAAGGAAAATACATTCTTATTTTAAATGGGGAGGAATTGTTTCTATAGCCATCGTCGTCTTAGGGGTCGGTTTTCTTGCCCTGAGGGGGCCAGCCTTACTAAAAGGCATGGCAAAAGTATCGCTGGAACGTAGCCTTGCGCCTTTAGGCATTAAACAAGTCGAGATTGGCTCCGTTCGTTTCGGGTTGGGACGTATTTCCTTACGGGATATCCATGCCAAGGCATCTTCTTCAGATCCAGGGTTAAATATTCAGAAAATGAATATCGCTTTATCCCTCTTTTTCAAAATGAAGGCTATTGAGGTGGTGGGCGCTACCTTTGAATTAAAGGATGTGACGGCAGCCTCTTTTTCCAGGGATGGTTGGCAGACGCAAGCTGCCCATTTTGGAAAAGCCATTCAGGACATAAAGCGCCTTAAGTTCCCGGCTATTGCTATGCATGATTGTTTCTTCATGGTTCCCTCTTCACAAGGCCCGATAAAAATTCCCGTATATGTCGTAACGCAAACAACTGCCACGCGAAATCAGGCATTGGCCATTGATTGGGGGGAGGAAGGGGAAAATAAATTTTCCGGGCAATTTATTCTGGAGGTGGGGCGAAAGGGGATGAAGATTGATTTTCATACAGCCAATATAGATATCACAACACCTTCTTTTCAAATGAAAGCGTCCGAAATATCTTTTTGGGGAACGACAGAAAATGAAACAAGACAAGGGTGTGAAATTGATGGTTTTTTGAAGCTTGACCATCTGGCGCTCACTTCTTACGGAACATTAAAGACGCCCCTGGAAGTGAATTTAGGAGGGGCTGGAATACAAGGTAACTGGGTTCTTGACAGCTTAACCATTGCAACACCGGGCAGTAAAGCGCCTCTTTTTGAACTTGAGGGAAACGTTAAACCTGATCAACCTTCCGTACAAATGGTCCTGACGTCTCAAATTCCCCGCCTTTCCCAACTTTGGGATTTTACCCCTCTGCTGGCGACGCATGCGGGTGAGAAGGTATCGGTGGAGGGACAAATGGTGTTGGCAAGTAAAGTTCTCTGGGAAAAGGGTCGCTTCACAACATCCGCATTGGCGCTGGATGTTAAAGGAGTGTCTGTGGCCAGAGAGGGCTTTTCTTTGGAAGAGGGGGCATCTCATTTTACGTTTACCTCTTTCAAGCCATTGATAACAAAAGGGACTCAGCGTCTCTCAGCTGCAAAATTATCCGTGGCAGGGATTGACTTAAAAAACGTACTTCTCGACTGCTTGTTTAATGAGAAGGGACTTTTGCAAATCAATCAATTTACAGCTAAAACCTTGGGCGGAACTTTAAAGGCACATCGCTTCCAAAGGCTGAGGGGCGCCCCTCAGCCGGTTTTTCAATTTGAATCGGTTTTTGAAAATATTGAGCTGGCGGAGATTTTAAAATTAACGGATCTCAGCAGTCTTTCAGGCCATGCGAAATTGGCGGGGAATGCCTCCATGCGCTATGGTCTGGAAGAGGGAGTGGACGTACTGCAGGCGGAACTGCATTCTATTTCTGATTCTGGTCTTATCCAGTACAAGCCTGAGAATGGGACAAGTGAAATGGCCCCCTGGGATCAAAAAGAAGTGAATATGGCTTTCCAGGTCCTTGATAACCTTAATTTTACCTTGTTGAATGTGCGTTTAGAACATGCGCCCGGTAACCCAGCGGAAATGCAAGGAATTATAAAGATGCTGGGGTCAAACCCAAAGGTCTTGAACGGGTATCCGTTTGAGTTTAATATCGTGACGACTGGAAAGCTTAAAGATTTGGTGATGAATACCATCCAGCATATGAGGCCAACCGCAGATTTAAATGAATTAAATAAAGCTATTAAGACAACTACAGAAGCTAAAACGGCTAAGGCCAGGAAGTCTGCCAAATCTGGAAAAGTTACAAGAAGAGCTAAAGGAACCAAACGACTCAAGCAAAAGAATAGGAAATTGAAAGATGGTTAACTCATCTCTTGCCTTATTAAGTATACTCAGTTTGCTGACAGGATGTACGCCCACCGTTAAGGTGGAGGCGCCAGATAAGCCTATTGTGATCAATATGAATATGAAGATTGATCACAAAGTAAGGGTCAAAGTTCAAGATGACTTGAAAAAAGAGAAAAAAAATAATCCAGATATCTTTGCATAAGAAAGGATTTTTATCATGATGAAACAATTATGCCCTCTGGGGATGAAGCGCACGGGATTGTCCTTGGGTATCGGGGTGCTTTTAGGACTAAGCCCTTCTACCCTTTCTTCTGCGTATGCGGTTGACCTGGCAGGCGCCTTGAACGCAGGGAAGGTTTGTGAAATGCTAAACGGATATATTCAGGCAACGCCAGGCAATGAGAAGGAAATGTCCGGGTTGGTTTCTGATGTCAATAACAAACGTGCGCGTGTTTATACAGATATCGCTGCAAAAGAAAACATTGATCCGGCTAATGTTGGCGCTGAAAGCGCCAGGCAAGAAAAAGCCGCCCATCCGGAAAAATTCTGCCCGTAGTAATTGATTTACAAAATAATATCCACGGCTCGTAGCTTATTTTGTAGAGATTCTATAGTATTTTTGTTTAATTATTTCCTATTACCATACTTATCTTTCCCTAAGACTAATGTCATCAATGCGTGGAAACATGGTAAAAGTTAGATTAAAATACTATAGTTGTGCAGGGTCAATTCTGTTATAAGTTATACCATTTAGAAATAATAAGTGACAAATTTTATGGCAGTGCTATTTTCCTT
>CAYRJJ010000070.1:0-6588 GCA_964424515.1 uncultured Candidatus Finniella sp.
CGAACAACATCAATTTAACTGAGAATTTAAGTCCTGATAAACCCTGATTAGAAGAAGAGAACCAACAGTTTGGTTTTGAAATCATCACGGCGCTTAAAAGGCGAACGGTTGCGCAAAGATGTGAGTTTATTTGGGGGATAGTATGACTCAAGTCATTATTTTTGGATCTTCTCGTAGTTTTGGTAATACCAGAAAAGTTATAGACGAGATACTAGGCCATTCTAGTATTCAATTGTTTGACCTCAATAACTTTGATATCAGTCTTTTTGACTATGAACATCTGAATCGCAATGATGATTTCATACCCTTAATCGAGAAGCTTATTGCTTATGATACTTGGATAATTGCAACGCCAGTCTATTGGTATTCAATGAGTACGCAACATAAAATATTCTTTGACAGATTTAGTGATTTACTAAGAATTAGAAAAGATTTAGGCCGTAAATTACGCGGTAAGAAATTGTTTGTTATAGCAAGCTTTCAATCCTCCTACCCAAGAGGCTTTGAGGATACTTTTGATCAAATATGTGAATATCTTGGCATGGAGTATTTAGGTTCCAGCTTTATTTATAGTGATGCTGAAAATGAAGAATACTTGCAAAAGAATAAAGCCTATGTCGATAAAGCTAAATTAAAATTAGGAATAATTGAAGAGATTAACAAATGAAGATCTTTAGCCCCGTTCAAATTAAAGTTAAAGATTTAAAAATAAGTCGCAAATTCTACGATTGTTTTATGACAGCCTTAGGATACCAAGTTGTTCTAGTGATTAATGATGTTGTCATAGGTTACGGCACGAGTGTCCATGATATGCTTGAAATGCGGCAATTTGACGAAAAATCCCCTATGTCTGAATGTATTCATTTAGCTTTTAATGCGCCCAACAAGGAAAGCGTTGATACCTTTTATCACCAAGCGCTTGCAAATGGGGCAATATGCGGCGGTAAACCGGGCTTTAGATCTCAATATTAAGATGGGTATTACGCCGCTTTTGTTATAGATCCCGATGGGCACAACATTGAAGCAGTTTATTCTGAAAAATGAAGCGCTCTATTAGAAGTTCTGACCCCAAAACCCGGACATTTCCGATTCTGTATAAAATAAGTTTTCAGCGCCTTCTTTTTTGAATTTGTTAAGTGTTATCAACTATCAATTTTGTATTAAAGATAGCCACAGCTTTATTGCATTGTCCAAATGGTCTTGTTCTTTAGGAGAAATAACCCCTACTTTTTTGCAAATCTTATCCCGCTTGATGGCAAGAATTTTATCTACCATAATTTGAGATTTTTTTAACAGCCCGTTCATTTTATTTTGGGATATTTCTAACCGAAACAATGGAGAGTCAACCAGGAAAGAGGTGACAGGACAAACGACAATACTGGTATGGGTTGGATTAAAGATATCAGATTGAACGACAACTGCTGGCCTTGTTTTTCCGTAATCTCCGCTCAAGTTACAAAGAACGACATCCCCTCTTTTTATCAAGACTTCCACCCTGTCGTATCAATATTGTCCTCCCACATCTCCTCATCTTCATTTGTTTCATACTGGCTGGCAAGAAGTGATTGACGTTTAGCCTCTTCTGCTAAAAGAATATAATGATTCTTGTTAATAAACTCCTGTAATGCCTGGATAATAATCCAGTTTTTGCCTCTATGGAGGGAATGGGAAAGATAGTCAAGTTGCTGCCTTAATTCCGGCGTTAACTTGATGCTTGTTGTAATTCCTTTATGCATTCGTAAACACCCCTACTTTTGCAATACTCATTATTGCCTATTTACATTTGGAATAGAAGAAATTTTTTTCACAAAAAGTTGCTGGATTGGCGGCAAAGTCACAAAGACGGGCAATCACAAAATTTGACAAACTCCACGGGCAACCGGTAGACCTTTTCTCGTAAATGAGCGAAAGGTATAAGACCGATGAAAACGTATTTAAAATCATTATTTTGGGACAGACGGCGGCTGTCTTCCCGGAAAACGAGCGGCGTAGGGTCTCTTGTGGCTTATGGAACGGTTGGAAATCCGGTGTGGACGCCGCGGCGCTATGATGCCCTGGCTGCGGAAGGGTACCAGAAGAACGTCATTGTTTATCGCTGCGTCAATTTAATTGCGCGAGGTTTAGGGAGCATTCCCTGGCTTTTATATCGGGGGGAGACAGAGATTGAGCGGCATCCCTTGCTCAACCTCCTGAATTCTCCCAATCCCCGTCAAGCCGGTTCCGCATTCATGGAAGCGGTAGCGGGGTATCTGCTCCTTTCTGGAAACAGCTATATTGAGGCCGTCCTTAACCATGAAGGATACCCGGCGGAGCTTCATCCTTTACGCCCCGACCGCATGAAAATCATCCCTGGACCTGGCGGGCTGCCAACTGGCTATGAATATAGCGTCTCAGGCATGCGGAAAATCATTTCTTGCGACCCCGTCACGGGCCAGTCCTGCATTCTTCACTTGAAAAATTTTCACCCCCTCAATGACTGGTATGGCATGAGTCCCGTTGAGGCGGCTGCGCAAAGTATTGATCAACACAATGCCGTTGCGGGACATAACCTGGCCTTGCTTCAAAATGGGGGCCGTCCCAGCGGGGGGCTGATCGTGCGGCCCACGCCTCATTCCCGGGCAATGAGTGAAGAACAACGGGACTCCTTGCGCCAGGATTTACGGGAAGTTTATGCAGGCCATAAAAATGCCGGGCAAATCCTTGTGCTGGAGGGGGATTGTGAATGGCGTGAAATGGGTTTATCCCCGAAAGACCTGGATTTTATTGAAGGCAAAAATCTGTCAGCCCGTGAAATTGCTCAAAGTTATGGCGTCCCGCCGATGCTGGTCGGCGTGCCAGGTGATGCGACTTTTGCCAATTATAAAGAAGCGCGGTTTCACTTATGGGAAGACACGATCATTCCGCTTCTGGAGTTTTTTGTAGCGGAACTGAACTTGTGGCTCGCTCCTGTTTTTGAAGAAGGGTTAACTTTGACTTATAATGCAGACGCGATTCCAGCCCTTGGCGAGCGGCGGGAAGCTGTCTGGTCTAAAGTCGCAGCCGCTCATTTTCTCACCATTAATGAAAAGCGCCAGGCCGTCGGGTATGGCCCCGTGGCCGGGGGTGACGTTATCCTCTCCCTTTTCAATCAAGGAAATACCGATGAAAAAAATTTTTGATTGTCCCTTATCCCTTAAAAATTGGGAAGCGGATGGCAGTTTTAGCGGATATGCTTCTGTGTTTGGCATTACGGATTCTCAAGGGGAGGAAGTCGCCTCCGGCGCATTTGACCTTTCCCTTAAAGCGTGGGCGGAAAGTGGAAGAATGCCCAAGTTGCTATGGCAACATGATTACCGCCAACCCATCGGGTTATGGCGGGAAATTCGGGAGGATTCTTATGGCTTGCTTGTCAAAGGTCAGTTGATTTTGGAACTTGCCCAGGGGCGGGAAGCTTACAGCCTTTTAAAAAACGGCGTCATAGATGGTTTATCCATTGGGTTTGTGACTGTCCGGGCGAGACGCCCCGAAGGGGGAAAGAGAGGTTCTCCAGCGCGTATTTTAGAAGAAGTGAATCTACAGGAGGTTTCCCTTGTTACCTTTGCAGCCAATCCAAAAGCCAAAGTGGGGCGCGTAAAAATGATTGATCCGGAACTGGAGGTATTGCTGGGCCGCCTGGATCAATTGGGAGAGCTTTTGAAATAAAGGAAGAGAGAGGGGGGGTATGAAAAGCTTAAATCATGATTGTAATGCAGGATATCGAGATGAGGATATCCAGGGAAATTAACCAGGAAAGGACAGGAAATATGACAACGCAGATAATCCGGGAAGCTGTGGATACGCTTCACCAGGCATTTCAGGAATTTAAAGCCGCAAATGATCAGCGCCTTAATCAATTGGAAACGAAAGGGAAAATAGACCCTCTGCTAGACGAAAAGGTCAACCGTTTGAATGAGCTTGTTGAAAAGGCGCAAAACCGGTTAAGCCGTCTGGAAACAATGGGCCAGCGGCCTTATTTTTCAAATACGCCTGACACGGATACAGAGGAAAAAGGGGCGTTCTTTTCTTATGTGCGCAAAGGAATGGGAGGAGCCGAACAAAAAGCTCTGAGCAGCTTGAATGAGGGGAGCGGGGGATATTTGATCCCGGCGGGTATGCTGGACAAGATCCACTCAACAATGGCTGTTACTTCCCCCATGCGGTCTATTGCCCGCGTCACGGGGATTTCAACGGATGCGCTGGAATTATTGCAAGAGAAAGGCGCAGCTGATGCGGGATGGGTTGCGGAGGATGCGGAACGGCCAGATACGGGAACGCCCGAGTTGCAAAAGATCCGCATTCCCGTTCACCAAATCTACGCCAAGCCTTGCGCCAGTCAAAAATTGCTGGATGATTCCAGTGTGGATATTGAAACGTGGTTGTCCCAAAAAATCGCGGAAAAGATGACCATGACTGAAAACACGGCTTTTATCAGGGGGAATGGAAAAGGAAAACCCAGGGGGTTCCTTACTTATGACCTCGCAGATGCTGGTAAGGGAGAATGGGGCAAATTTGAGGCCATTCCTTCAAAAGAGAATGACGCCCTAACGGATGGGGATGTTTTGCTTGAGGTTTTCCATGCCCTGAAAGCGCAGTATTTAAATGGCGCAACCTGGTTAATGGCTCGCTCCGCCATGGCCGCCATTCGTAAACTTAAAGGGGACAACCGTCAATACCTGTGGCAGCCCAGTATGATTGAGGGAACCCCTTCGACCTTATTGGGATGCCCTGTCATGATCGCGGATGATATGCCAGCGCTGGAAGCGGAAAAATCGGTAGCGGTCGCTTTTGGAAATTTCCGCGAAGCTTATCAAATTGTAGACCGCGCCGGCTTGCATGTATTACGGGACCCCTTCAGCGCAAAACCTTATGTAGAGTTTTACGCCACAAAGCGGGTAGGTGGGGATGTCATTAATTTTGATGCGCTCAAATTGATCCATTTTGCAGGGAACTAGCCCATGTTGACACGGATGAAAATAGCAGAGCTTCTCCCCGTAGGGTTATCAGAAGTCAAGGCGCATTTGCGCCTTGACCATGCCCATGAGGACGAGTATTTGCGTTCCCTTGTTCTGGCGGCTGCTGGATGTGTGGAGGAATATTTAGGGCGTTCCCTTCTCACGCAAGTTTGGAAGCTGATCCGGGAAAAAGAAAAGCCCTGCTCACCCCGGTTATCAATGGGTGAGGCGGATGTCTGCTCTGTTTCCCTTCCTTATCCGCCCTTACGGGCCATTGTGGGCGTTAACCGGTTGATGGAAAGGGGAGAAAAGAAACCCATCCGGCGCCACCGCCTTGAAATGAACCATCAAGTTCCCAGGCTGGTTTTTGCGGATGTTCCAGAGCCAGTTGAGATTGAATTTGAAACAGGGTATGGCGACCGGCCAACAGATATTCCGCCCGTCATTCGGCAAGCCATTCTCATGAGCGTCGCCGACTTTTATGAAAACCGTGATTCAGGAACCATGCCCCGAAATGCCCTGGTACGGGAGATACTGGATACTTATCGTATCGTGAGGTTGCCATGACGCGGATCCAGGAATTACGGAGCCGCGTGGCGTTGTTAAAGCGGCGCGTTATTGAGGAAGCGGATGGATCATTCAAAGAAGTTTGGCAAGAAGGGGATTTTGTTTGGGCCAGAGTGGTTCCTTATGTTAACCGGGAAGTTTTTGGGGAAGGGTGGAACAATATGAATCCTGTTCAAGCTAAATATAAAGTGACGATCCGCTTCCGGCGAGGACATTTCGCAAGAATTAGGTGGGAGGACGTTACCCTGGCTTTGTTGTGCCCTCCCTTAATGAATCCGCGTCGCCAATGGATGACATGTTTGATGTATGCAGTGGGGGAAAATGATGAGTGATTTTCAAGTCCTGGCGGCTGTAAGGAGGCGGTTGCTTCAGGAAGAAGCCGCGCCGCGCGTCCATCTGGCTTTACCTCCAAAGGCAATCTATCCTTTCATTCTGGTTGAACTGGAGGAGATCTGGTCATCCTACCCTTTCAAGGGAAATGACAAGAGGAACGATATTCAGGCACGGGTTAAATTTAAGGTCAGCGCCTGTTCGCGAAGCCCGGGAATGGAGGAAGCGGCTTATTTATCTGATAAAATGAGAAAGGTTTTAGAAGGGGCAACCCTTTGGTTGCCGGATACCACAGTAACCATCCGGTTTTTAGCTTGCGTGGCGGAAACTTCGGGAAGAGCGACGGTAAGCCAGCAGCTACGCATGATCCACCATTTTTATGATTGCATTGTCAGGAGGTAAATTTTGGAAGAGCGACAAACAGATACGGAAACAGAAAATTTAAAGGAGGATGAAGCCGTGAATGCGCTGACGGCGCACTTTCGGCGCACAAGCCGGGGGCGGATCGTCGAGTTGCCAAGGTGGGCGCAATAGGCGATGGAGTCAGAACTCATCTTGAGCAGGGGGGGCTTTCCTCCTTTGTCAGCGCGGGGATGCATCCAGCAGTTAATGCCGGTTGAAGCAGGCGCATTACAGCGAACCATTAATGGCGTTTTGATTTACACAGGAAAACCTGTAGCGCACAAATACCGCTCGGTTATCTCTTGTGAAGATAAAGCTT
>CAYRJJ010000070.1:6598-8280 GCA_964424515.1 uncultured Candidatus Finniella sp.
CTGGCTCTTGAAGGGTTTTGGCGGGGAAGTGAGGTTCGGGTGGGGTGCATCCAGCGGTTGTGGCAAAAAATTGCTGGTGAAGAAATTTGCCTGGAGCGGGACCCTGTAACCGGATCAGTTTTTGTCATCACAGCAAAGCAACAGGAAAGGGAGGTTCAAGAGGTAACGGGGCGAAAAGTTATTTTTTCGCAAAACAATTCAGAGGAGGCTTTTGTGAGTTATCGCCCCTGGCTGGACATGCGTGTGGTAACTTTTTCCCTTCAGACGAATGAATGGGGATTAAAGGCTGGATGGCGCCTGGAGCTGGAAGAAATATGACGCAAAGCTTATGCCTTTTTCTTCCGCTCTTTTTGGGTTTCGTAATAGCTGATGTAAGCTGTGCCGGCGATAATGAATGCGCCCCCGGCAACAGTCACAAGGGTTGGGACTTCGAGGAAGATGAGGAATCCAAATAAGGCGGAGAAAAGGAATTCTACATACCGGAAGGGCGCTAAAGCCGATGCATCCGTAGCTGAAAAAGCGCGGATCATGCAAACCTGGATCAAATTTCCGCCAATACCTAAAAGGGCGAGCATTCCCAGCTGATACCATGAAGGCGTTTGCCAGACAAGGATGGCGGGAACCAGGGTAATCAAGGTTGTGCCAACGGCAAAGTAGAACAGCATGGTGTGCGTATTTTCCGTGGTTACCATCTTTTTAGCCATAATGTCGCTCATCGCAAAGAAGATGGCGGCTACAACGGGAACAAGGGCGACGATGCGCAAAGCTTCGGCGCCAGGCTGGAACATAATGAGAAGGCCAATAAACCCGATGAGGATAGCGACCCAACGGGACATATCCACTTTTTCGCGTAAGAAAATAACGGCAAGAGGGAGGAAGAAGAAGGGTTGGGAGGACATGATGATGGTGTTGTCCGATAAGGGCATCAAGTTTACGGACCAACAGGCGCTTCCAATAGCGCCAACGCCCAAGATAGCCCGCCAAAAATGCATCCAGGGGCGGGAGGTTTTAAATAAAGTGGCGCCGTGGGAGAGCATGAGGGGAAGAGCGGCGAGCATGCCAAAGAAAAAACGGAAGAAGGAAATTTGAACAATGTCCAGGCCACCCCCCAGGAACCGCATCAGAATATCATTGGTGACGCTTACCAGGGTGATCATAACGGCCCAAAAAGCGCCTTGGGGATACCCTTTGCGCATAAACCAGCTCGCAGGATTTTTAGAGAGGGGTTGAGCAGGCGAAATAACATTAAGGTCGTGAGACGCGACGGATACGCGGGCAGGTGAGACAGACATAAAACTTTCCGCTTTGCTTAAGTGTTGAAGCATCTTTTGTTTTTACAGGGGTTTTCTCAAAAAGTCGAGAGAAAAGGAACGAATGAAGAGCGGCAGGAGGCTATCCTGAAGAGAGATAATTAAAAAAGAGGAAAAGAAAAAGTGACGACATATTTTGCCTGGCGACAGGAGAACGAGCATTTTGATTCCCGAATCCATGGCCGGTGTGATTTGGAAATTCTGGAACTGGTCATTGACCATCGGGAAGGGGAAGTCGCTTTAGCGACGGTGATTGTGGCGCAAGCCGGTCTTCCCCCTCCCGCCCAGCGTCATGTCTTCATTTCCTGTGAAAATACTTCCTGATTACCAACAATAGTCAGCTATCTTTAGGAGGCGTGCTGGCATAGGCAG
>CAYRJJ010000071.1:0-8274 GCA_964424515.1 uncultured Candidatus Finniella sp.
CTCCAAGACCCATAGAAAACATCTCTCTCCCTACCGGGGGGTGAGCAATTACTGTCTTGCAGAGCATGGGTATAAGCCCCTTCATATTCAATACCAAGAAACTGGATTGAAGGATCATAAGCTTTTAGGGATTTTTCAACGTTTTTTAGGCGTTTCTTCTTATCATCAACCAATCTTTTATATATTGCATATTATATGCTAACGCTGTGTCATTCATGAAATTTAGGATTAACCATATGTGAATATTCAGATATTCTGCGAGATTTACAGTCGGCGCAAGGCCAAGCGTAAACTTAAAATTATCCTAAAACTAAGAAGTGATGGAGCACTAGTTTATTAAATGGTCAAACATTGTAGTTTTCTATCGCCTCTTGTTACCTCCATAACCCCTTGGGTCGCTTATGCTGGAGAAATGATGTTTGGTACCTTAGAAATAAGCATTGAACGCCTGGATGTCCAGGGAAAATTATCTTTATTGTTGTTTCCATTATGCGGCTTTGCCGGAGGCGTACCTTTATTAATTACAGGATATATATACATCAAAGGAGCCTGACGACTTCGAGCGGCGTTTTTCTAAAACCCACAAAACCAGGCCAGGCAGGGCACTGGCCAAATGCAACACGCCGTAAATTAAAGACAGGGCGAGGGCTGTTTCTTGAGGCACGCCATAAACGCCGAGAGCAAGGATGATAGCCCCTTCCCGCAAGCCCCATCCGGCAAAGGAGACCGGCAAAGATGTCAGCAACAACACCACAGGCAAGATAGCGGCTCCTTGTCCCCAGGTCAACGGAATGTCAAACGCGACCATCAAAACTTGAAGCCCTAAAATAACCAAAATACTGGCAATGAGAGAAGTCATCAGCATTGATAAGAACAACCCCTTTTGACCCCAAGCGCTTTGAAGTGCTTCAATGGCAGGGTGAAAAGGACGGAAGAGGGCGTAAGAATGCCAGCGCCTGGGAATCAAGAGCAGGAAAAACCCTCCCCCAAAAACGCCGGCCAGAAGAAACAGGGTTACCAAAAAAGGCCATTTCAGATCAGAATCCAGTAAGACTTGACCTTCCGCAGGGATGACCAGAAGACACAAGATTCCAAGGGATATAAAACCCAACAAACGATCCATGAGTACGCTCGTTACCGCTGTATTGAGGGAAGCGCCATGGCGGCGTACCGCCAGAATGCGGAAAAAATCCCCCCCGACGGAACTTGGCAAAAACTGGTTAAAAAAAGCCCCGATAAATGTGGCTTCGGTCAAACTGGATAGGGGCATGTCAATCCCTGCTGACCGAACAATCAATTGCCACCGTTTTGCGATGGCGAGAAGGGTTATCCATATAATGGCTAAAACCAGCGCTAAAATTCCCTTATGAAGATCATGGATCACGGTCCAAACTTTGGCAGCGTCAATCTCACTCAATAACCAGATAATCAGACCTGCTGATACAAGGGTCTTTAAGAGCATTCCCCAGGGAACAGAAAAAGAGGATGTCGTTTTTTTTGCCATATTTTAACGATGCTCCTGGATTAATATTCCTCAATTCATACCCCATTCTTCATTAAAAAAACAACGAATGAAGAATAGGATGCCAAGCCCGAAAAGGATAGCGGGTGCGAAAGGAAACGTCCGCAGTCCCCACCTGTAACGCCAAAAAATACCCGTCAATAAAGCCATGAGACCCGTACTCAAGAAAAAAGCAGGGAGTTCATGGAGATAAAGCCACAAGCCACAAAAGGGGCTTAAGAGTAAATCACCCCGCCCCATGGCGGCCTCCCGCTTAAAAAGATAGAAAAGACCCTGGCAACCCCACAGGATTAAAGCAATAGCGCACGCTGACCAGAAACCTTCCAAGTCTGGTTCCCACGCTTGTTTTAAAAGGGCCGCTCCTATAAACAGAGACAACCCCGAGAGAGGAATTGTCTGTTTCCGCACGTCCTCATAAATCATAAAAAGGGCACTTCCCCCTAAAAGGGCATAGACCAAAAGTATACCAAAAAACAAGTTTTCCACTCTTCTGACACTATCGTTTCATTGACAAAACGTCAAAGGAAACCTATTCTTTAGCGTACCAGATGGCTGGATGGCTGCTGATTTTGCGGGAAACCGCAAAATACAGAGGAAAGTCCGGGCTCCTCACAAACAGGGTGGCGGATAACGTCCGCCGGGGCCAGCTGATAAAGGCTGGTTTTAGGGAAAGTGCCACAGAAATTATACCGCCCTGGCGAAAGCCAGGGTAAGGGTGAAATGGGGCGGTAAGAGCGCACCGCGCTTCTGGCAACGGAAGTGGCAGGGTAAACCCCACCTGGAGCAAGATCGAATAGGGATGAGCGGGGGAGAAATTCCCTCAAATGTGTTTGTGCATGTCATCCGGGTTGATCGCTAGAGGCGGCTGGTAACAGCCGTCGCAGATGAATAGCCATCCAGTAAGGCAGGATGCAGATCCCAAGCCTTACGGACAGAACCCGGCTTATAGGCCGTCTGGTCTCAATATTTGACGTAATCAGGGTTCAGTTTTCAGCCATTGCGAGGCCAAAGACTGTGGCAATAATGGAAAGGATGGGTTTCTTATCTTCTTCCCGTCACTTGTCTTTCCTAGGGCGTGTCATTAAGTGAAGGATTTTGTGGCGAAAATGGCGGGTTTTGAGAACCGTATCGCAGAATACTTAAGGCGTATTTGAGAAACGGAAGCGCAGAAAACCGCCATTTGCAGTCCAAAAGCCGATAATTGATCACACGCCCTACCACAAATGGGGATGGAAGCTGATCTATCGGTCGGGTTTGTCAATTTTCCGGCCTGGATATAAGGCGCAAACCGTGTTCCACCCTTGAGGCAGGGTTTTATCAAATGCAGCGCATGCGTTTTTTGCGGAAACCTTATCTTCAAATAAAGCAAAGCAAGTGGCGCCACTGCCAGACATCCGGGCGAGGAGGCATCCGGGCGCACTTTGCAAGCCTGCAATTATTTTTCCAATCCTGGGTTCCTGGTTTATGGCTGGTTCCATCAAACCATTTTTTTGAGCCATTAAATAAGGTAACAAGCCTTCCTGAAAATCTCTTTCAAGGACGGATCTCAAATCTTGCGGGGGGGTATAGGGGGGATGGATATTTTTAAAAATAGCAGGCGTTGAAACAGGAACGCCAGGATTCACGAGAACGAGGACGCCCGATAATGAAACATTGACCGGAACGGGAAGCGTTTCACGCCCCGAACTATCAATCCACAAGAGCGGCCCCCACCCAAATTGATGCGCCAGGCACATCGGCACATCCGCGCCTAATTCGCCCGACGCCAGGATAAGCGCCTCTTCATCCGGCCTTGACAAGGAGACGCTAAAGCCGTGTAAAAGCGCCGCCATGGTGGCTGCCGCATCACTTGACCCTCCCCCCATACCCGAAGCCACAGGCAATTTTTTGATCAAATGAATATGCATGCGCTCAATGCCCGGATATTTTTTTCCAAGCCACTGAGCTGCCATAGCCACGCTATTGTCTGATGTTAAAGGAACCTGATCCCCAAAAGGACCACCTACCGTAAGACGAAAGGCATCCGCCTTTTCAAAGGTAAGCTGGTCACCCGCATCAGTGAAGGCAACCAGGGATTGCAGATGATGGTACCCATCCGTAAGGCGCCCCACAACATGGAGCATCAGGTTGATTTTGGCAGGGGCAAGCCGGAGGGTTATCATGGCACCGCACTCACAAATGCTTCATTCATATAAAGATCAACCCATTTTGGAATAAGGGTTTTTAATGGTGCAGGTCTTAGGTCAATTCTGTTGAGTTCTGCTAAAGCAATCCAGTGAAAAGCCACATGGTCTTCTTTTTGAGAGATTGTTACTTGTGGGTTCAACCCAGAAATATGAACCTTAGAAATAAAGTTTATCTCATGCGTATGGCAATACGCCTCGTCACCTGGAAAACTCCATGCATATTCTATAACACCTAAAAAACGTTCATATTGAGCTATGTAGCCTGTTTCTTCTTCGATTTCACGTACGATGGCATGCGATGTTGATTCTTTAAAATCAATATGCCCTCCGGGAAGATAATAAAAAGGCGTATTCAGCTCATAATAATGGTTGGGTGTACTTCTTGGATCATAAGCTAACAAAATATGAGCATCTATAATGATGACTGCCCGTGATAGGACGTGAATGTTGTTTTTATCCATGCTTTACTCCTTACTTAAGTCACTGAATTTTTTAAATCTTTTAATTTTAAAGTCCCCATGCGTTAGTGGGTAGCAATTTCTTAATCATCCAAGTGGTAGATTTTGTCTGAAATTGCTCAAGTACTTTAAACTCAGCCTTTGTAAAAGCTTTAATTGCGCTTAGGTTATCTGTTGCTGGATCAATAAGGCACCAATCAAAATGCGAGGCTATTACCTGTCTTTCAAATTCATTTAAAACCTGCGCCCCCATACCTTTGTGCAAGTATTTTGAATCTGCGATAAATAAATCCACTCCACATACAGAACCAGAGATGGTGCTTAAATCTAAGCCGTTTTCATAAGCAAAAACGTGGGCGTTATAAGTCTGTATGTAACCTATCATTTCTCTATCCAGACGGACTATATAGGCATAGATTTTGTGATTTGAATTTTTTGAAAGAGCAATGCCATGGGTATGTTTGCCAAATTTTTCTTTCACCAAAGCAAGCGTATACGTCACATCCTGATCCCACCATTTTTTGACATGAGGGGTCTCTAACCACTTTAGGAGTAGCGGAAAATGGGATTCATCAAGTGGCTTGAAGGCGATGATCATAATTTACTCCATGCCCCTGTAATTCGGCCCGCTTCCTCCTCCGGGGAACATCCAGCGTATAGTCTGCAGAGGGTCCTTAAATTTTAAGTTATGAGAAATCGCCAGGTTAGCTACCTCTAATTTCAGATGATTCGGTTGATATTCGGAGTGATAGGGACCGCGTTGATAACAAACCGGCGAATGGCCCTCCTGTCCGGCGCCTTTGTCTCAACGCCGGATCGAGCTGCTTCAAACGAATGGCTGCTGACAACCCTGCTGGTCCTGCGCCCGCAATCACGACATCATACCGCATTTCGTTCATATCCCGTTCCTTATAAAAAAGAACTTGTTTATCCTGTAATTTTACTTTACCCAAAGTAAGTATGACGATAAATCAGAAACTTGCCGAAACGTTACGGTGGTACCAGGAGTTAGGGATTGACGTTGCTGTCGGGGAGACCCCGGGTAACCATTATGCGCCCTTGCGCTCTGCGTCTCCGGCACCTTTAACAAAAAAGACAGAGCATTCAATGACGCCACCACCGTCCTTCCCGAACCTGTCTTCTCAATCAGGCGCTTCCCAATGCAAAACCCTCGAAGAGTTGCGCCATGCCCTGGCATCTTTTGAAGGCTGTCCCTTAAAAAAGACAGCAACAAACCTGGTCTTTGCCGATGGCAACCCTAAAGAGAAAATTATGCTGGTTGGGGAAGCCCCGGGGGCGGATGAGGACCGGCAAGGCATTCCTTTTGTCGGCGTCAGCGGCCAGCTTCTTGACCGGATGCTGGCAACCATTGGCCTTGACCGAACCTCCGTTTATATTACCAATATTGTTCCGTGGCGCCCCCCCGGAAACCGTCAACCGACCCCCCAGGAAATCGCTGCATGCAAGCCATTTGTCGAACGCCACATTGCGTTGGTTCATCCGGAAATTTTGGTCCTGGTAGGGGGCGTCGCTATGAAAGCCTTATTAAATACGGATGTCGGCATCATGCGCTTGCGGGGTACATGGCAATCCTATACTTCTCCTGAATTAAAGACGCCCATTAAGGCTATTGCAACCTATCACCCGTCTTTCCTCCTGCGCTCCCCGGGGCAAAAAGCCCAGTCCTGGCAAGATTTGTTAATGATCAAACGCGCCATCAGCGCCCTTGTTTAAACGCTTGCGGGTTAGGTATTCTATGAATGTAGTCCAAGATTTCTTGTGCGCACGTAAAAGCTGAACAAGCTGTGGTATCCACGGTTAAATCATAAGGACGCATGCGTACATGTACGCGCGTGAAGGGTTTGCTTTTCGCCAGCCGCGCAACCGCAGTTCATTCTCAATAGCCTGGTGCTTCTTGCTGATTTCTCGCCGGTAGCTAGAAATGCAATCCCTTTGCCAAAGCTTTTGTTTTTCGTTAAGGTAAGGAAAAATTATGGCCTTTTTTGGATATTCATAGCATGCCCCTAACCTCTGATTCCTTAAAACAAGCAGACCCCCACATTGCGGAAGCGATAACGCTTGAGCTTCATCGTCAGCAAGATCAAATTGAATTGATCGCCTCGGAAAATATCGTATCCAGGGCTGTTTTAGAGGCGCAAGGGTCCATTTTGACCAACAAGTATGCGGAAGGTTATCCAGGCCGCCGGTACTATGGGGGGTGTGAATACGTTGACCGGGTTGAGCAGCTCGCCATAGACCGGTTAAAAACTCTTTTTGGCTGCGCTTTCGCCAATGTTCAGCCCCACTCCGGGAGCCAGGCGAACCAGGCTGTTTATCTGGCTCTTCTCAAACCCGGAGACGTTCTTCTAGGCATGTCTTTAGCAGCCGGGGGGCATTTAACCCATGGTTCCCCTGTTAATGCGTCGGGGAAATGGTTCCGCTCTGTCAGTTATGGCGTCCATCCGGAAACGCATGTTATTGATTATGAAGAAGTCGCGAAAATAGCCGAAATTGAACGGCCCCGGCTGATCATTGCGGGTGGGTCAGCGTATCCCCGGATTATTGATTTCGCCCGTATGCGCCAGATTGCGGACGCTGTGGGAGCCTATCTCATGGTTGATATGGCCCACTTTGCGGGTCTTGTCGCAGGGGACGTGTACCCGAGTCCCATTCCCCATGCGCATGTTATCACGTCAACGACCCATAAAACGTTGCGCGGCCCCCGCGGAGGTATCATCTTGACAAACACGGAAGAACTGGCGCGCAAAATTAATTCCGCTGTGTTTCCTGGTCTGCAAGGGGGACCCTTAATGCATAGTATTGCCGCCAAAGCGGTCGCACTGGGAGAAGCCTTAATGCCTGAATTTAAAGTTTACGCCGCCAATGTGGTCACCAATATGCAAAGCATGGGCAAGCGCCTGATAGACCATGGTTTTTCTTTGGTTTCAGGGGGCACGGATTCCCATCTCCTTTTGGTTGATTTACAAACCAAAGCGATGACAGGAAAGACGGCGGAAACGGTTCTGGAGTTAGCGAATATCACGTGTAATAAAAACGGGATCCCTTTTGATACGGCATCCCCCATGATAACGTCCGGTATCCGGTTGGGAAGCCCGGCTGGTACCACCCGGGGCTTTGGGGCGCATGAATTTACCCAAATTGCGGATATGATTTCAGAAGTGATTCAATCGCCAACAGATACGACAACCCAAAAAGTTCGCGCGGAAGTCCTGGCTTTATGCCGCCGTTTTCCCATATATGCTCATTTAAGAGGGACCTAAATATTGCGGTGCCCGTTTTGCAGCCATCCTGACACGGGCGTTAAGGACTCCCGAACTACAGAAGATAACGCCGCCATACGGCGGCGACGGTTTTGTATGGAATGTGGCTCCCGGTTTACCACGTTTGAGCGCGTTCAGCTACGGGATTTGGTCGTCGTAAAGAAGAGCGGCCTTCGCGTCCCTTTTGACAGGGATAAGCTAGCTCAATCCATCGAAACCGCGTTGCATAAGCGTGCGGTTGATCCAGAACGCATCGAACGTGTGGTTTCGAGTATTGTCCGTCAATTGGAAACAGCAGGGGAAACGGAAATTCCCACAACCGATATTGGAGAGATGGCTATGGACGCCCTTCTCCACCTCGATGCGGTCGCCTACGTCCGTTTTGCCAGCGTCTATAAAAAGTTTAATGACGTAAAAGATTTCATCGCCTTTATTAAAAACAACTCCCTTTAAATAAAGGAAATAAGAAAATAAGGCTCGATCAATATCCCTCATAGATCCTTTATTTGTTGCTGTCTTCCTCGGGGGGTATAAATGAGCGGGAATCAATTCACCGTACTGGCTTTAATAGCTCCGCTACCGTCTTCGCTGCTTTAAGCTTGGCGAGATTTGTATAACGAATACTCTGCATTGTTCCTTTAGGCGCATTTCCAAGCGGGATTTTTTTAATTTCAGTAGCTTTTTCAGAAAAGACTATTTTTTTGTATTTTTCATCATTACCAAACTCCTCTATGAATTTAATAGGCGCATAATGGGTAATAGCGGAAACTGGACTGAATGCTTATCCGAAAAGTACCTGTGAATTGAGTTCCCGCTATGGTATGCTC
>CAYRJJ010000072.1:0-8252 GCA_964424515.1 uncultured Candidatus Finniella sp.
CTCATACTCTCCTACAGTTTTCTTAAAATTGAAACTTACGCAGCGGCTCTAATATGTCATATTATTCTAAAAAGGTGCATTTGTACTTATTGCGCTTTTTCCACCCTCAAAAACGAACCGTTCCTAACCACATAATGGCCAACGAGGACGGGGAATAAAGTCCAGGCCATCCTGTTGCCCTAACCTCAATTTTTCGATGCCAGCCCAGGCGATCATGGCCGCATTATCCGTACAGAGTTCCAAAGGCGGCGCCGTAAAGATGAATCCATGGGCATCACACAAGGTGGACAAGCGCGACCGCAATGTCATATTGGCCGCAACGCCGCCCGCAACGACAAAATGCCGTACGGGTCCTTGAAGCATATGAAAAGCTTTTTGGGCGCGCTCTTCCAGGCAATCAGCAACCGCTTCCTGAAAACTGGCGGCTAAATCAGCTTTATCCCGGGATGATAACGGCGTGTGTTTTTCCGCCACCAGGCGCACAGCCGTTTTTAACCCTGAAAAAGAAAAATC
Organism: uncultured Candidatus Finniella sp.; assembly: GCA_964424515.1. Classification (GTDB taxonomy): domain Bacteria; phylum Pseudomonadota; class Alphaproteobacteria; order Paracaedibacterales; family VGCI01; genus VGCI01. Next base: position 514 of record CAYRJJ010000072.1, read on the forward strand.
GCAACCGGGACGCCCTTTTAATGGACGGGGCAAGTCAAACCGTTTGCCATTTCCGGATTGGGCAAGATTTTCAAGGGCAGGGCCTCCCGGGTAATCTAAGCCAAAAATACGGGCGACTTTATCAAAAGCTTCGCCAACGGCATCATCAATTGTTGAACCAAGCAACCGATACTGTCCCACGCCCGTCACTTCTAAAAATTGGCAATGCCCCCCTGAGATCAGAAGCAATAGGTAAGGAAAAGGCAACTTATGAGTCAAACGGCCTGTCAGGGCGTGCCCCTCCAGGTGGTTAACGGCGATAAAAGGAAGGTTTTTGGCGGCGGCAATCGCTTTAGCTGTCATAACGCCCACAAGGACGCCACCGATTAAACCCGGGCCTCCCGTGACAGCAATACCATCCAGGTCATCCAGCGTTACTTTTGCGTCCCGAAGGGCTTGCTCAATAATGGGTTGAAGGGAGTCTAAATGAGCGCGGGCGGCCTTTTCAGGAACCACGCCCCCATAAGGCTGGTGCTCATGAATTTGAGATACCAGAACATTGGACAAAATCGCCCTGTCATCCCGAACAATGGCCGCGGCCGTTTCATCGCAACTGGTTTCAATGCCCAAAATGACCATGGCCCGTACTTTCAGAATTAATCCTTAGCAGCGCGTTCAGCCCGTTTCCGGTCATTCGGGCACAACACGGCTTTGCGCAACCGGATGCTCTTAGGGGTGACTTCGACCCGTTCATCATCTTGAATATAAGCAATCGCCTGTTCCAGCGTCATGAGTTTTGGCGGGGTGAGGCGAATGGCTTCATCCTTACCCGAAGCCCGAACATTGGTGAGCTGTTTTCCTTTTAGCGGGTTGACTTCCAGGTCATTATCACGGCTATTTTCCCCAATGATCATGCCTTGATAAACTTGGGTTCCGGGATCTAAAAATAAGGTGCCCCGTTCTTCCAGGTTGTTGAGGGAATAAGCGACGGCTTCCCCGTTTCCATTGGAGATTAACACCCCATTGCGGCGGCCTTCGATAGGGCCCCGGAACAGCCCATAAGCATGGAAAACGCGGCTCATAATACCGGTGCCGCGTGTTTCCGTCAGAAATTGTCCATGGTATCCGATCAATCCCCGGGAAGGCGTCAAAAAGATAATGCGGGTTTTGCCACCACCGGATGGGCGCATATCCTGCATTTCAGATTTGCGCGCATTCATACTCTCGACCACCGTACCAACAAATTCATCATCCACATCAATTTGAATTTCCTCGATCGGTTCCAGGCGGTTTCCTCCTTCGTCCGTTTGAAAAAGGACGCGGGGGCGGCTAATGGATAATTCAAACCCTTCCCGGCGCATGGTTTCGATAATAACGCCGAGTTGTAATTCGCCCCGTCCCGCAACTTCAAAAGCATCCTTGTCCGCGGTTTCAATGACCCGAATCGCAACGTTGCCTTCGGCTTCCCGCGTCAACCGGTCCCGTAACATACGGGAGGTTAGCTTTGATCCTTCCCGCCCCGCAAGGGGGGAGTCATTAATGGAAAAAGTCATGGCCAAAGTTGGCGGGTCAATGGGTTGGCCAGGTAAGGCTTCCATAATTTCCGGAGCGGCGACCGTTTCAGCGACCGTAGCTTTTTCAAGGCCGGCCAGGGCGATGATGTCGCCTGCTTCAGCCTGGTCAATGGCGATCCGCTCTAACCCCCGGAAGGCCAGGAGTTTATTGATGCGTCCTGTTTCAACAATTTGTCCATCCCGGTTAAGCACCCGCACGGGCATATTAATTTTTGCGGTTCCTGAATGAATCCGGCCTGTGAGGACGCGCCCAAGGTAAGGGTCGTATTCGCGGGTGGTAATCAGCATCGAGAAAGGCGCATTCTCTATGGTTTTTGGGGCGTGAACGTGGCTGACGATTAAATCAAACAGAGGGGCAATATCGACACGGTCTTCAGACAAATCCCGTACCGTCCAGCCGCCCCGGCCGGAAGCGTATGCAATGGGAAAATCAAGCTGGTCATCGTTTGCATCCAGGGCCATGAACAAGTCAAAAATTTCCTCCAGAACTTCCTTTGGACGGGCATCGTGGCGATCAATTTTGTTAATGACCACAATGGGGCGCAAGCCTAATTTCAACGCTTTGCTTAAGACGAACTTTGTTTGGGGCATTGGCCCTTCCGCTGCATCCACAAGAACGACAACGCCGTCAACCATAGAAAGGATGCGCTCCACCTCTCCCCCAAAGTCGGCGTGTCCAGGGGTATCGACGATATTAATGCGCACCTCATTCCAGATAAGGGAGGTGCACTTCGCCAAAATCGTTATGCCGCGTTCCCGTTCCAGGTCATTAGAGTCCATAGCCCGTTCCGCCACGTTTTGATTGCTTCGAAACGTACCGCTTTGTTTCAGCATCGTATCGACAAGGGTTGTTTTCCCATGGTCAACGTGGGCGATAATGGCTATATTGCGAATTTGGGTCATGTGAATAAAAATCCTAAAATAAAAAAACTTCTCTGTTTATATATGGTTAACATTACGGCTTAATACAACCTTTTTATCCGGGATTAAAATGCCGGATAGTCCTTCTGCGCTCACTCATGACGGGTATATGCCGACTACCCCGCGAGGTAGACAAATAAGAAACTGACCCTCAATTAAATGCTCAGAAACCCCTCTGACCCGCTTGTAGGGTGAAGAAAGGGTATACAAAATAAAATGGTTGCTGTACTCGGTAATCAGGTTCACTTTTTACGGTTCAGGCTGGAGCCTTTTGATCCGCTTGCGTTTTTTTTCCTTATCAGGCGCGCTTGTGGTAAAGTCTGCGGCGCTTAACTTATAATTTAAACGTAACATAATGGCGCTTGAATCAGGTTTAACGCTTACATTGACATTATAACCCTGGCCGATCCTCGTCGTACCAACCAGGTTATGCGTATATTCTTTATAATGGCGGTAATTATACTCCATTCCAAAGGAGAAACGCTCACTTAAGGGGAATTCCGCCCCAATCCCGATAATTAAACCTACAATATTAGCAGAGGACGACCCTTGAGCGGACGACGCGCCTCCCGCCAGAAGCACATTACTGGACGAGCTTGCTTTCCAGTGAGACAGACTCGGCCCCGCCTTGATATACCCTAAAGCCGCTCCTTTAAATAAATAGCCGATCTTGGCTGTAAAGTCAAAAGAGCGTTTAAACTGAATCGTCGTTGATAAGTCATTTACTTGACCAGGCGCCCCGCCACCAGGATTTATCAAGGCAACAGCCTGACCGTTTTTCTTTCCCTTACATGTTATAAAATTAAAGCTGGCTTCGGCGCCCATCATCACGTCTGAGTGGCCTACCACAGTTTGCCAGTCAATGGTACATCCCCCAATTGCGCCGCGGCCTGAAGAAGATGACGTATCAGCCGTATTTTGCGGAAGCGCCAGTGGCTGCGTATTTGTGGCGGTAAAATCAATAAGCCCGTAGCCTCCTTGAATGCCAGCCCGTATCCCTTCACATGCCGTATCTGCCATAACGCTGGCCTGACAAAAAATGGCGCTTAAAAGGCCGAGCGCCCATTTTATTTTTTGCATTCGTTCTTCCTAATCATTTATTTGAACTTCTTTCTTTTTTTCTGTAATAATTAACTCAAATTTACTAATAATTATTGTTATGCGGCTTTTTTAATAAAGCAAGACCCTTTTTAAGGGGGAATTTCGCTCCATGGTTGTGAATTTCCCTAGGAATATCCCTCATTTTGCCGTATAAACAATAGCAACGTCAAAAACCTGTTTTGGAAGGGTTATTCTATGGCCAGTTATCAATACATCTATGTTATGAAAGACCTCTCTAAAATTTACGCGGGTGGCCGGGAAGTTTTGAAAGGGGTTTGGCTATCTTTTTTTCCGGGCGCCAAGATTGGGGTTATCGGACCGAATGGCGCGGGGAAATCTACGCTTCTCAAGATTATGGCGCAACTTGATAAGGAGTATAATGGGGAGGCGTGGTCTGCGGAAGGAACAACGGTTGGTTACCTGCCACAAGAACCGGAGCTTGATCCGGCCTTGAGCGTCGCTGAAAATGTTATGGCCGGATTGACGTCAACGAAAGCCCTGCTCGAGCGTTTTGATGCGATTAATGCGCGTTTCGGAGAACCTCTTTCTGATGAGGAGATGAACAAGCTCATTGCGGAGCAGGCGGAATGCCAGGAGAAAATTGATGCCCTGGACGCTTGGGATTTGCCCCGCCAAATCGAGATTGCCATGGACGCTTTGCGCTGTCCCCCTGGTGATGCGGATGTAACAATGTTATCAGGCGGGGAGCGGCGCCGGGTGGCTTTATGCAGCCTGCTCATGCAAAAGCCGGATTTGTTATTACTAGATGAGCCAACAAACCATTTGGATGCGGAGTCTGTGGCATGGCTGGAACGTTTTTTGCAAAACTATGCGGGGACGGTTGTCCTTATTACCCACGACCGCTATTTCCTGGATAATGTTGTGGGTTGGATTTTAGAATTGGACCGCGGGCAAGCCATTCCGTATGAAGGAAATTATTCCCATTGGCTGGAACAAAAACAAAAGCGGCTAAAGGTGGAACAACGCCAGGAAAGCGGGCGTCAAAAACAGCTCGCACGGGAGCTGGAGTGGATCCGTCAATCCCCAAAAGCGCGTCAAAGCAAGAGCAAAGCGCGTATCCAAGCCTATGAAACCTTGCTCAACCAAACCCATGACCATGGGACGGGGGATGGAGCCATTGTGATTCCAGCAGGGCCGCGTTTGGGAGATAATGTGATTGAAGTCAGGGGGCTGTCGAAGGGATACGGGGAGCGCATGCTGATTGATTCCCTGGATTTCCGCCTTCCCCCTGGTGGCATTGTCGGCGTTGTTGGTCCCAATGGCGCTGGAAAAACAACCTTGTTCCGCATGCTGACAGGCCATGACCAGCCTGATACAGGGATGCTCAAAGTCGGAGAGACGGTAGTCATGGGATATGTAGACCAATCGCGGGACGCTTTAAATCCCGTCAAAACTGTCTGGGAGGAAATTTCCGGCGGGAATGATGAGATTTTACTGGGGAAACGCGCTATTCCCAGCCGGGCATATTGCGCTTTGTTTAATTTTAAAGGGGCCGACCAGCAAAAAAGGGTTAGCCAATTGTCAGGCGGGGAACGGAACCGGGTTCACCTCGCGAAAGTCTTAAAGTCAGGAGCCAATGTATTGTTACTGGATGAGCCGACCAATGACCTGGATGTGGAAACATTGCGGTCTTTGGAAGAAGGCTTATTAGAATTTGCCGGATGCGCCATTGTGATTAGCCACGATCGCTGGTTTCTCGATCGCATCGCCACCCACATCCTGGCTTTTGAAGGGGAAAGTCAGGTTGTTTGGTTTGAAGGAAACTACCAATCTTATGAAGAGGACCGCACGCGCCGATTTGGAAGGCTTGCGGAACAACCCCACCGGATAAAGTATAAGCCTCTTGTTCGTTAGTTCCCTTAGTCCCTTCAAGAAAGCGCTTCGTACAGGGTGAATGAAACTTGACATTAAACATTAGAGATGAATCGTGAGCATAGCACTTGATACAGTTGACTTGCAGATTTTAAAGGACTTGCAATTAGATGGCCGGATCACCAATGTGAAATTGGCCGAAAATGCAGGCATTTCCGCGCCACCGTGTTTGCGTCGCGTTCGAGCGCTTGAAGAATCAGGCGTCATTGAGGGCTATCATGCAGCCCTTAATTCAAAAGCCTTAGGATTTGAAGTCATAATCTTTGCCCAGGTTGGGCTTTCCAGCCAAAGCCATGCTGATCTTCGGGCTTTTGAAGCAAAAGTTCTTGAATGGCCTCTTGTCCGGGAGTGCCACATGATTGCAGGTGAGGCAGACTTTTTTCTCAAAATCGTTGCACGTAACTGGGATGAATATCAACAGTTCCACTCCTTATCGCTGACCACTCTACCCACCGTCGCAAGCGTCAAATCAAAACTTGTTATCCGCACCGCAAAGCAGCAACCCGGCGTTCCTGTTGATTTGGTTAGTGTGGCAGCTTAGGAGTCTAGAAAAATTAAATTACCATTTCTTCTTCGATTTTTGAGCCATCTGCGACGTGATTTTTGCGCTTCCGATACGCGCGTAGGTTAAGCTATGCTTGCGTTTCGGTTCTCAAAATCACTTGCGCCTGACTCAAAAATTTCTTGAATAAATGTAAAGTTTATTATTTCTAGACCCCTTAAAAAAGCAAGCATGGGATTATATGGTCACTCAGGGAGTGGGAATGGGGATAAGGTTCCTTGCCAACTTTTTGGATCAAGGTAAAGGTTGTTATGACAAGGTCCCAAACTATCGTTCAAGTCCTTCTCCCCATTGCGATTGAGCGCCCCTTTGACTATGCCTTACCTGAAAACATGGATTGTGCTGTTGGTGATCTGGTTGAAGTTCCTTTTCGCGGAAAAACAGCTTTTGGCATCATTTGGGGAAAGGAAGCAACCGGTTATTCCGGCAAAGTTAAAGAGGTGGCCCGTGGTTTGAGCCTTCCACCGGTTTCGCGTGACAATCAACAATTTATCGCATGGGTTGCACGCTATAACTTGGCCCCTTTAGGCATGGTCTTGAAAATGGTTTTGCCTGTGACCCTGGAACCAAAAGCAAAGGCCAGAAAGAGACTTGAGATTGGTATTCCGAACTTGGACCAACAAGAAAGGGTTCCTTTATCAAGTGACCAGGAAGCTGCAGCCCATGCCATCCAAAAGGCCATTAATATGGGAAGTTTTCAACCCTTTTTGCTTGATGGCGTGACGGGATCCGGGAAAACGGAAGTCTACCTTTCGGCTATGGGAGCAGCTCTCAAAAAAAGTCGGCAAGTTGTTGTTCTGCTGCCTGAAATTGCTTTAACATCTCAATGGTTAGACCGGTTCCAGCGCCGGTTTGGGGTAGAGCCGCTCCAGTGGCATTCCGGCTTAACGCCGACTGTGCGCCAGCAAACGTGGACAGCCATTCTGGAGGGACGGGCGCCGGTTATTGTCGGCGCACGCTCCGCTCTCTTCCTGCCCTACCCCAACTTGGGACTGATTATCGTGGATGAAGAGCATGACCTTTCCTATAAGCAGGAAGATCAGGTTATTTATCAAGCGCGTGATATGGCGGTTGTGCGGGCGAAAATAGGCCAGATGCCCATTGTGCTGGTATCCGCAACACCCTCTTTAGAAACCGTAACAAATGTCGAACAGGAACGGTACCAGCATCTGGTTTTGAAAAATCGTCATGGCGGGGCGGCTATGCCCAAAATTCAAGCCATTGATATGCGCCTTTATCCTCACAACTGGATTTCTCCCCCCTTACAAGAAGCCATTTCCGTAGGGCTTGTGGCCAAAGAACAAGTTATGCTCTTCCTCAACCGCCGGGGATATGCTCCCCTCACCTTGTGCCGAGGGTGCGGCCACCGGCTCATGTGCCCCACGTGCACTTCGTGGTTGGTGGAACATAAACGCAGCGGACGCCTCCAGTGCCATCAGTGCGGGTATAGCATAAAATTGCCGTCAAATTGCCCTGAGTGTAAAGCCGAAGCGTCGTTTATCGCTTGTGGCCCGGGGGTAGAACGCATTCACGAACAAATGACGCACCTATTCCCCCATGCGCGTTGTGAAATGTTGACCAGTGATATGATGTCTACTCCCCAACAAGTTCATGACCTGATCCGGCGCGTGACCGCCCATGAAGTCGATGTCATTATTGGAACGCAGATTTTGGCCAAAGGGCATCACTTCCCCCATCTCACCTGTGTG
>CAYRJJ010000073.1:0-4656 GCA_964424515.1 uncultured Candidatus Finniella sp.
TTGGGGCGTGCATGGAGGATTGCATGAGGATTTTAGGCGTAGCCACGAGAACCGACACCATACACTAAAAGCGCAATAGGGAAGAAGCGCAAAGTCCCGCGCTCTGAAGATGAACGTCATCCTCCAGCGGCATTGAGTTTCTTCCCAGCGCCCAAGGAACTGACCCATCATGAAAAGTTGATCACTGTTCTGAACAAAGGCCACCAATTCCTTGCAGGAGAAATGTCGCGAGCGGCTGAAGAAGTTGTGGGGGTAAGCTTTGCCTTTCCCATTTCCTCTTCGATGGGATGCGACAACATTGCCGCAAAAATCTTGTTGTGTCCTTACTCCTGAATAAGGTAGAAAGCAGTTGTTCGGTATTTTCGTAAACTTATACATTCTAGAGCGAGATAATCGTCGCATTCCTAACAAGAAATAATAAAAACAAGAGGGTTGAAAACCGTGATGTTTAAAAAGACTTTATCCTTATTTTTTTCTGCTATATCGGTTCTCACTTTCTCTATGCCGTATGTTCAAGGCGCGGACTCTCAACAGTATAATTCCCAACAGGCGGTAAATAATCACCGCCTTGACCTTATTGAAGCCATCAAGAAGGGAGATCTGATAAGGGTGGAAGACTTAGTTTTTTCTGATACAAACCTAGTCAACAGCGTTGATGATTCCAATAGGAGAAACACAATGCTCCACCTGGCGGCAGGCGGAGGGCATGTTAAGGTGATTGACTTTCTTATTAATGAAAGAGCTAATCTTAACGAACAAAACCGTCATAGAAAAACACCCCTCCATGAAGCTGTCGCCAACAAGCACAGTAAGGTTGTGGAGCGTTTGCTCAAACACGGCGATATCAATCCTAATCTTCAAGACGTTAATGGCAACACGCCTCTTCATATGGCCATTGAAAACCAGGACGTGGAATGTATTCTCTACCTTCTTGATCATGGCAGTCTTGACCCATCTATTAAAAATACCATAAGCAAGCAAACACCGGATGAATTACTTAACAGCCAGACAAATAGCGCAAGGTCAACCCTCCATCCTGGAGCAAAAGCCATTCAAGACGCCATGGAACCCTTTGCCAACATCAAGGTTAAGGATATCCTTAAGAAGCCCGTCGACATCACACTGGAGATGAGGGAATTAGCGGACAAGATACGCTCAGACAACAGGATGATATTCCTGTCTTATTGCTGGGGGAAAAAACACTCTGTCATGCCGATGGTAGACGACTTTGAAGAGTTCCTTATAGAGATCGGATTAAAGGAAAACTACTTTCGCGATAAACGGGAAACAGAAGGATTTGGCATGACGCCTGGCGTCAGCATCAGGGGATTTATGGACAAGGCTAAGGACTCCCATGGCGTTATTATCTTTCTGAATGAGGAATACCTGAAATCCTGGAATTGCATGTATGAGTTTTGGCAAGTTTGGGATGTGGAAAAGCGTAAGCCCAAGCCTACAGCTACAATTATTAGACATCCGGATTGCACCAATATTTTTGGACAAACAGGTCATACGGAGTACACGAAGCATTGGTCACAGGCACTCCTTGACCTGGAGAACAGGCAGGATGGCCTTACTCTTGATGCCAAAGGTTCTCATGTGGAAGCAGCACGAGAAGCTGACAAGCTGAAACGCAATATGGAACCGATTATCGGGTGGCTGGCAGGGCATATCTTATCTGACTACCGAACCATGCGCCAGAAAGGGTTTAAGGAAGTCTTACGCAATATTATTGAGCCAGGCGTTGAAATAGCCGCTGAAGAAAGCCTTGTCCGACAGGCTATTAAGCAGTTTGAAGAGCTTAACAAGCGGGAGAAAGAAAACAGAGACAGGATTGAAACCATCAAGGAGGAACTTCAAAAAGCTAAAGAGAGTCATGATAAAAACGAGAAAGATAAGCAAGAAATAAGGAAACAGATTGAAGATCTCAAAAAAGGTTTAAAGTCTAATGAGGGAAGTAATAACGATTCTAAAAATAAGGCTATTGAAGAATTGACAGTTCGCCTTAATACCCTGGTGGAAAAGGACAAGGAGGACGAAGGGAAAGCGGAGACGCTTAGAAAAGACCAGGAGAGATTACAGCAGGAGAAAACAGCCCTTGATATTGCTCTTACTCAACTAAAGGTACAGTTTGCAACCATTGAACAAGAGTACAAGAAATTCCAGGAAGAAGAAAATAAAAACAGGCTTGATCTACTATTCCAGGTTAATGAGCTTAAGCAGCAAGCGAATGCGGATAATCCACAAATCCTTAAGATGCAGACTCAAATTGAAAGCCTCCAAAAAGAACTTGAGGATTTGCAGGTAAAATTTATAACGACTACCAATTCGCTGGGACTACGCATCACTACTGCGAGTAATAACCTGGAGATTCGTATTGAGCAACGCCAACAGGACTTGACGCAGAATATTGTAGCTGACTTAGCTGGTCGCATTGTTGCTGAGACACAAGGAAGACAAGAAGCCTATGATGTGCTTGACGCTCGCATTACAACTGGGGAGGCGGTCAGGCAAGCTACAGACGGTATGCTTAGAAAACGTATTACTTTAGAATATGTACCCTTCATAGCCCTAGGATATGAAGAAGTTTACCATAGGTTTGTAAATGGCATATTGGTTTATAGCCCCAACAAAATGAATGATGAGGGGGTCATAAAGCTGCCAATAGCGGAATTGGAGAATCCGTTAGAAGGCACGTTTGATTTATCAAAGTGCGGAGATACAAGTCAGCATTTGACCATATCCACAGGATATCCCAAGGAGGAAAAACCGATAGATGGAAACAAAGTCGATATATGGATTGCGCTGAGGTTTGTGATCGAAAAACAACTCTCGGCTGCAAAATCTTTTCAACAGATTATGAGCGTATGGGATGGTTCTGATGCGGTCGGAATTTTCTGGGCAGGGAGCGGAGATAGCAGTTTGTCAAATTATTGTTATCTAAAACAAAATATGGATAAATTATCGAATATTAATTTATATGAAAAATATGGTAGGCGTGTGAAAAGCCCAGAGAATACAGGCAACGTGGAGACGGAGAAGCGTCACTTATTGAGCATGTCACGGTTCAAGTTCATTTTATAAAGGTGCCAGGTGAGGTGGTGCTAATCTAGCTAATGTGACTTTTAATAAACTTTTCAGCTTGATTATGAACCACATCTCTGCTAGAAAAAAGTTACTTTGCGCTTCATTATAATTTTAAATAAAGTAAGAGAAAAAAATAGTATTGTCAGTTTTGTTAAAGCGTTCCCCTGATATTATAATCTAATGGAGGTTTGTTTATGAAGAAATCAAAGGTTTTAGTAATGAGTTTTTTAGCCGCGCTTACCCTGTTAACACCTCAAAATATTTTGGGAGCAGAAGATAGTTACATACCTTCAAAGGAATACCAAACTGCGAAAAAACTCATCGACCATCATCTTAATGAACATCCTGATCTCATTAACTCATCTATTAACGAGAATATTATTGTCTTGCTGGGTAATACGGGGGCCGGCAAAAGTACCTTAATTAATTGGTTAAGCGGAAAGAAATTAATACTTGAGTCAGGCAAAATTATTCTGGCTAATCCCGATGATCCTGAGGCTATGCGAATTGGGGGTAGTGCTACTTCAGAAACATTTTTGCCAAAGCATATTAAGAAGGATGGTTTATTATTTTATGACTTGCCTGGATTTAAGGATAGTAGGGGAGAAGTAACTAGATTAGTAAATTCGTGCTTTATAAAACATATCATTGATAATGCTGGGAGCGTTAAATTTGTATTTGTGGTGAGTGAGCCCGAAATAACTGGTATTAGAGGGGCACCTTTTATAGAATTATTAGAAACTGGTCTAGGGTTAGGCGGGGAAAATTTCATTAAAGAGTGTAGTTGCATGGTAATAACCAAAAGGGATGAAGAGGACTTAGAATCATTTATAAACGGCTCTGAAGTTCCCGAGCATTCACTTCTCACGCATTGGCAAGACAAGGGTATGTTAGCCCAGATGACTAAAAAAGTGTTAAAGCAAAAGGAACGAGAAAACATCCTAAACCTCATTAAAAGAACAAAATCTCAAAAAATCCAATCTATTAATATAAAATCTATAAATAGTGTGCAAGACCTACAGACAACAAAAAGAATATATAATGATGAAATGAATCATATTGCAAAACAATTAATTGCAAAACAAGTAAACCTCGATGAAGGGCGACCTTTTAATATCGAAAGAGATTTAAATGATTTAAGAGAAAAGAAAGAGTACTTCAAAGTGGAGAATTTCATCCGCCATCTTTCTGGGGCTTTAGGTCAATCTTCTTTTGTAAATTTACTAAGGCCAGTTACTGGCATAGAGTCATATAATGAGGCGTGGAAAGATTTTCAAGAAGATGCCAACGCATTGGAAATATTGCTTAGGGTTCCTAATCAAAAGATTGACAGGAAAATTGCTAAAAAGGAGAGATGGATAGATTTGGAGCGCCGCTTGCAGAGAGAAGAGCAGGAAAGGTTAAACGCAGATACTGCCCTTGGCGCCCGTATCACGACTGAGAAAACGGCTAGAGAGCAAGCTGATACTGCGCTTGGTACACGCATTACTACTGAAGTAACGGATAGGACGAATGCAGATACTGCCCTTGGCGCCCGTATCACGACTGAGAAAACGGCTAGAGAGCAAG
>CAYRJJ010000073.1:4756-7738 GCA_964424515.1 uncultured Candidatus Finniella sp.
CTGATACTGCGCTTGGTTCACGCATCACTACTGAAGTAACGGATAGGACGAATGCAGATACTGCCCTTGGTACACGTATGACTACTGAAGTAAAGACACGGAAAAATGCGGATGACGCTATTGCATCGCTATTAAAAATGAAGGTAGAGCGTGGGGACGCGAGCAGATTGGCGGAGTCGGCTGGTGTCGCGATCGCGCGCGCGAATATGTTTGCCTGGCAGGTTGCGCGGAGGGGCGCCGCAGTATTGACGGACCCCGACGTCGTCGCGCTGCACGAGGGCGCACGAGAGGAAAGCTCCGAGTTGAGATGGCTGGCGTCTGAGTTAGCCGGAGAGGATTCTAGATAGGCACGTCACGGATCGACGTGGCAGCTGCTGCCCAACAGGACATGATGCTGGGCAGTAGTGTTTGTAGATATGTTTCAAACCCTTCAATCGTCGATAACCCCAATTTCAGCCAGCGTTTCCATAGCTCGATGTACCGCAGCATACCCGCAAGCGCATCAGGTTTGGAAGCGGCTAAGGTCAACAGGCGCGTCAAGGTACCTTTAAAGTATGCGTCTGTGGGGGCTGCTTCGTTCACCTGATACACGGAAATATCCCGATTCACAGCCCCGTTTTTTTTATAACGGCGGGATACGTTTTTCCTGGTTTTCGGGGACTCATAAAGGGCTGCAGCGCGTTCGTGAAAACGCCTGATGGTTTCTTTGGCAGGTAAAATTTTTTGGTTGTCCATATAGTAAGCGAGAAAGTTAAAGCCACGGGTAATCTGGCCAATGAACGTCTTTAAAGGGTGCAGTTGGAATTTTAAAGCTTTCATGATTTCATGGGTACGCTTGACAACTTTGCGCAAAGCGGTTTTGCTTTTTGTGAGCACGCACCAGTCATCCATGAAGCGGCAGTAAAAAACGCCTTTCATTTTTTCCATTGCTTTATCTAAGGGAACCAATGCGATAGCTCCCAATAAAGGAGAAAGAGGGCTGCCTTTTGGCACGCCTTTTTCATGATAGTCATAAAACAACCCTCCGCATGTTTCGGTTCGCTGGCAAGCTTTGCGAACCAGGGTTAAAAGGATAGGGTGGGTAACGTAAGATTCAATGATGCCCATTAACGTATCATGGTGAATAGACGCATAATAGGATTTTATGTCGCTTCGCATCACATACTGATAGTCAGGCAAAGCTTCGTATGTATTGGCGACCGCCTTTTTCAAACCGCCATGGCCTTTGAGGTGATAACAAGACTTTGGAATATGGTCAGTCATCCGCAATCCCAGGGCTTGAGAGATCAGCTTTAACGCGATCATATCGCGGGAAGACCAGAGGGAAATGGTTCCATCGTCAAACTCCAGGCGGTCGAGCGCCCCGAATTGGTACGACCCGTCATTCAGTTGGGAAAGCATTTCCCCCTTGATATGTTCCCAATCACGGCGCAAGTTCCAGATGTCGGAATTGGGGGAATAATTTTTGCGTAACGCCGTAATCCACTGATAAACGCCGTCCATGTCCTCCAGGGTAAAGAGCTTACGGGGGGGGGGTCAAATTGACGCGGGGCATGGAGACGTCCACCCGTTTACGATTCGTGTAACGTTTGGATTTCCTCTTCGGAAAAGCCCGTTATTGCGGATATTTTTTGACTATCCATCCCTGCCTGAAGCATATTACGAATTATATTCTTCTTTTCTTCTTCATGTTTTCGCCTTTCTTCTTCCCTGCCTTCTTCTTTGCCTTCTTCTTTGGCGGTTCTCAAGGCTTCCATATCATCCATCAGGCCAATCCTGGCTTGCTCATAAGCCAAACGCTCAGAGCGCGTCCACGTGTGCTTTTCCAATATGGCGTATGCTTGCTTCACCTCTTCAGGAGCATGCTGCGGAATCTCCCTTAAATGCGTCGCCTCCTTCATCATAAATATCCAGTAATCTTCCGTTGTTTTTAAATCTTCCTCTTTCTTGTTAAATTTTGGCAACTCAACAAAAGCGTAGGACATATCGTTCAGGTAGCTGACCTTCGTCTCTCTTTCAATATTATGGTGAAAGCTTACGTAACCCACATCGCTGGGAAAGATAATATGGTTGAGAATGCTTAACATCGTCACGGGTTTGAGCGTCAGGTAATTGTCCGCCGTCTCTAGCTGGCCAGCAAAAACATGCGACGCATAGTACTGAATGCGCTGAAGGTAATTGATCATCGACTTGTTTTGAACTTCAATAATATACTGATGTCCATTCTCGTCCGTACACAAGACGTCAAGTATGGACTTTTTTGACTCCCCCGTCATGGGAAGGCGTTCAGGAGGCAGAAACTCTATCTTTTCAATTTTGCGCCCCCCCTCCAGCCGCAGAGTGGAGTTCAAAAAGCTTCTGGTTAACTCAACATGGTTCACAAAGACTTTTTTGAAGGCGACATCATTGCGCGGATTAAAAAACCTCGGGACAAAGGCTTGAGGGTCTGGGGAGGATTCTGGCTCAGTGACTTGATCGGCGTATTTAAAATCGCTCATGGGGCAATCTCCAAATTGTTGCTTATTTCCAGGATTATACTCTATTTCCGGTACGGGGTACAGAATCAAAACACCGCCTGATGCGCCTGTCTGCCAGCACGGGCAAGGCATCTTAATCACATATATGGCTCAGGAAAAAATTGTGCAAGACGACAGTTGACTTCCATTCGATGACCATCGTAATGTGAAGCGTAAGCTGGAGAATATGGCCATAGGGGTCAGCCCTCTTTAGCTTATGTGGCGCGTTGCGGAAGTCTGCAACACGCGACCTGCGGGCACTTCTAATACCCGCAAGCCGCTGGCCATAACGCAAACTCGTATCAGGAGTCAACATCATGGTTAAACTCACCCTAGCGCATCTTGCGCGACCTTTCAATCCAATCCTTAGACGGCCGGAAGGCCGGACATTCAACGACTTACCTCATATGAAATGAGGGAGGGCGGGACTTTTTGCGTCCCCTTCCTCTTTATTTTGTGCGGGGTG
>CAYRJJ010000074.1:0-7162 GCA_964424515.1 uncultured Candidatus Finniella sp.
ACACGCGAATGCTTAAAAAATCGACGTATTGGGAACATTGACGCATTGCGTAAACAAACTGAGACCTGGGCGACCTGCACGAATACAAAACAACGAGGTGTTGACTGGCAATTTACCATCGGCGATGCAAGGCGTAAGCTAAAGTCAGCATATCCTCAAATTAAAGAATGACGAAACACTAGTTGTAGTTGTTTGCTAATATTCAAGGTAAGTGAGATAGCAGACCTCTTCTATGCCCTTCGTCTCTTGCGAACCGGACACCGTCAAAAATTAATTCGCAATCCTCATGGGCTTTCTGTAAACTCCTGTTGCTCATCAATTTTTTCCTAGCCAGTAAACAAAATACTGGTTTATGCAAGAGGGCTAATAGCGGATATGATACTTGGCATTGGAAATGACTTGGTCGATTGCCGGCGTATTGAGAAAACGTTAGAACGGTTTGGCGCCCGGTTTGTAAACCGGGTATTTACACCTCAAGAACAAAAGAGAATCAACCAGCAGTCCAATCAAGCTGCCGGATATGCTAAACTATTTGCAATGAAAGAAGCCATCTTGAAAGCTTTAGGCACAGGGCTTGCAGGGGGTATTATTTGGCATGACGTTGAAATTTTTAGAGAATTTAAAAGTGCGCCCCGCGCTGAATTATTTGGAGCCGCTCGAGACGTGATAAAAAGCCAAACGCCAGCAGGTCATACAGTCCATCTCCACATTAGCGTATCTGATGAGTGGCCATATGCGCAAGCATTTGCTATCATCAGTGTAACACCAAATTTGACTTAAGGAATAAAGGAACATGATGAAAAGAACAATACAAGAGATTTTGGGCTTTGTGTGGGCATTTATTGTGGCTATATTAATTCAAACTTTTTTATTCCAGCCTTTTTATGTACCTTCAGGGTCTATGTATCCCACGTTAGAGGTGGGAGATTTCTTTGTTGCCTCTAAATTCAGTTATGGATATAGCGCTTATTCTTTGCCCTGGTATCATCCGAGGATTTTTCAAGGCCGAATTTTTGGAAAAGATCCAACGCTGGGCCAGGTCCTTGCTTTTAACGGTGAGCCGAATTCCAAAGATGATTTTATCAAGCGCTGTGTTGGTCTGCCCGGAGACCGCGTGCAAATGCGCCAGGGCGTGCTGCATATCAATGGGGAGCCTGTAAAGCTGGAGCGGGTAGGGGATTATTTAATGGTTGATCCGCGTAAAGTAAGTGAAGTTAAGATTATGCCCCAATATATCGAAACTTTGCCGAACGGGGTGTCCCATAAAATCCTGAAGGACAAACCATTTGGGGAAGGGGAGTTTGATAACACGCCGGAATTTATTGTACCCGTAGGGCACTACTTCATGATGGGCGATAACCGTGACCATTCATGGGATAGCCGAGCTATGAACCCTATTGGGTTTGTGCCATCCGAAAAGTTAATTGGTCCTGCCCAGATACTCTGGTTTTCAACAGAAGCGAAGTGGTATCAACCACAACGCTGGCTTTCTGGTTTACGGTTAAGCAGGTTCTTTAACTGGATTCGATAGGAAGCTATTCCTTTTTGTAGCCTTTGGCGTAAAGAATTTTAAGTTTATCGACGCACAAGCGTGCACTTAAGGAATGAGAAAGAGTAGAATGAATAATTAAACAAGCTGGCAGCGAATCTCCCATTAGCCTCCACAAGGGACGAGGTGTTCGCAATGAAGATACTTCTTTGTTTTTTTATGAAAACTTTAAACCAGCAATCCTTAAGTACACGCCTTCGCGGGAATAGCGCCAAAAAGAAAGCCAAAATATTATGAGAACTTTTTTATGAAACCTCAAAAACCCGCTTCTCAGATTTGGTTATATGGCATACATGCGTGCCGCATGGCCTTAGAAAACCCGCGCCGGCAAGTTATGGCTATTCAGGCAATTAACGACAGCATTTTAGCTAAGGTTTTGGCGGATGCTTCGCGTATTAAGGATCCTGCGAAAGTAAAACTGGTGGATCGCCAGCGGCTAGAGTCCTTATTGCCACCGGGATGCGTACACCAGGGGATTGCCATACAGGTTGCGCCGCTTCATCACATGACAATTGATGAATTGGAGAGTGATCTTTCTCCTAATCAGCGCATTGTTGTTTTAGATCAGGTGAGTGATCCTCACAACGTGGGGGCTATCTTGCGTTCGGCTGCGGTATTTGGGGCAAAAGCCCTTATTTTAACAGACCGGAATGCCCCTTCTGAATCAGGGGCGCTGGCTAAGTCAGCTTCGGGAGCATTGGAGATTGTTCCCCTGGTTCGGGTGGCAAATTTGGCCCATGCCTTAAAAGACTTGAAAGATATTGGTTTTTGGTGTGTGGGTTTTGCGGAATCAGGGGCGGAACGGTTGGATCAGATCGATCTGAAAGGTAAAATTGCTCTTGTCATGGGCGCTGAAGGAGATGGAATGCGTCGTCTGACCAGAGAGATGTGTGATTTTACGGTTTGCCTTCCAGCAGCGTCTGCATTTCGTACATTAAATGTATCTAATGCGGCAACGATCGCTCTATATGAAACATTCCGGCTCCAGCAGGGGATTTGAGTTTAGCCGCCAGTTTCTCCAGGCTTTCATTTAATTGAATGACATTGACTTTCTCTGAACCAATAAAGCCACAAAATTTTGGTTGAATGTGCCGCTCAATAAGCTGTTGTAGCATTCCCCTATCCATATTGCGGGCTTTGGCAATACGGGAAACCTGATATAAAGCTGCTTGAGGAGAAAGATCAGCATCATACCCGCTGGCGGAAGCAAAGAGCAAGTCGTGGGGAACCAACAGGCCTGGTACACCCGGGGAATCTTTGGCTAAATGCTTCAACCGCTCACCCACTTGTTTTTGGAGGTCAAGGCTGGTTAAGGACAGGTTAGACGCACCGGAATAAAAACCTCCGCTCATTGAGGGGCGGCCTTGGAATACATCTTCCCGTTGAAGGGGTTGGATGAAGAGAAGGGGTTGAGGTAATGAGGGGATAACGAAACCAGCGCCTGCCAGTAAAACAGGATAAATAATCCCAAGGCTAATTGTTGATATCAGAGTAAAGAAAAAGCTTACTTTGATTTGTTTTTTCATAAGTTTATAGGGCCTTCAAATAACAGATGATGATATCAATGACTTTAATCCCTATAAAGGGAACCAAGATGCCGCCAACGCCATAGATCAACAAATTTAGCCGGAAAATCTCTGCAGCGCTGGCAGGGCGGAATTTGACGCCGCGTAAAGCCAATGGCAATAACCCAACCAGAATGAGGGCATTGAATATAACAGCGGATAGAATCGCTGTTTGTGGCGTGCGCAAGTTCATAATATTGAAAATCTTCAAACCGGGGTACATGTTGGCGAACAGAGCAGGAATGATGGCAAAGTACTTAGCCACATCATTGGCAATGCTAAAAGTCGTCAAGGCGCCGCGCGTAATCAGCATCTGTTTGCCTACAGCGACAACATTGATGATTTTCGTCGGATCAGAATCAAGGTCAATCATATTGCCTGCTTCTTTTGCAGCCTGAGTTCCTGTATTCATAGCGATGGCTACATCCGCTTGAGATAAGGCTGGCGCATCGTTACTACCATCTCCGCACATGGCGATTAAATGACCCTCTCTTTGAATCTGGCGGATGTAGTTTAACTTTGCTTCAGGGGTTGCCTGGGCAATCACGTCATCAATTCCCGCTTCAGCGGCAATGGCGCGTGCCGTAACGGGGTTGTCGCCTGTAATCATGACAGTGCGGATTCCCATGCGTTTCAGTTGAGCAAAGCGGGTTTTCAGCCCTGGTTTAATAATATCCTTCAGATGAATCATGCCGAGTAAGGTCGCCTGGGCGCCTTCGGCTGTCATAATAGCCAATGGCGTCCCACCCGAAGTGGAGATACGCTCTACCTCCTGGTTAAAGATCTCAGGGGTTGACTGGACTTTGCCCATCACATCACTCATATAATGAAGTACCGCATCTGTTGCGCCTTTGCGAATCTCACAGGATTTATGGCGTATGCCACTCATGCGTGTATGGGCGCTAAAGAGAACGGGTGCAAAATCTTCCAAAGAAGAGGGCGGAACCCAGGAATATTTTTCCTTGGCTAATTGAATAATGGAGCGTCCTTCCGGGGTTTCATCCGCAAGGGAGGCAAGCCCGACTGCTTCAACAAGGTGGGCAAGCGCAATACCAGGCATGGGGATGAATTCGACAGCGCACCGGTTACCCAGCGTTACCGTTCCTGTTTTGTCAAACATCATGACATCGACGTCTCCAGCCGCTTCAACAGCACGGCCTGAATTGGTCAGCACATTTAATTTGAGAAGACGATTCATGCCCGCAATGCCAATTGCGGATAACAAACCCCCAATTGTGGTTGGAATGAGAGTAATGAAAAGGGCGATTAAAATAACAATGTCAACCGGCTTAGAATGGGAGAAAAGACCAAGAGGTAAGATAGTTGCGACAACGACGAGAAAAAGCATCGTCATCGCAAGCAGAAGAATAGTTAAAGCAATTTCATTCGGTGTTTTTTGTCGGATACTGCCTTCGACCATGGCAATCATGCGGTCTAAAGCTGTTTGTCCCTGGGCAGCGGTAATGCGGATGCGGATCCAATCTGATAGAACTTTTGTTCCTCCTGTAACGGCGCTACGGTCACCCCCGCTTTCCCGGATGACAGGAGCGGATTCCCCGGTAATGGCAGACTCATCTACGGAAGCGATGCCTTCAATGACGTCTCCATCACCGGGAACCATGTCATTGGCTTCTACTAATACAATATCTTCAACAACCAATTGGCTGGCGGGAACATCTTCATAGGCTTCACCCGTCCAGCGTTTAGCCATAATTTGGGCACGGGTGGCTTTTAAGTTTTCTGTTTGAGCTTTTCCACGGCCCTCCGCAATCGCTTCTGAAAATGTTGCAAACAGAGCTGTTGCCCATAACCACATGGTAATTTGAAGCGTAAAGTGGAATGATTCCGCATCGGGTTGGCAAAAACAATATAAGGTTGTGTAGAGAGCGCCAACTTCAACAATAAAAATAATGGGATTGCGCCATAGAATCCAGGGGGTCAGCTTTTGAAAAGACAAGATCAACGTTTGAAGCAGAAAAGAAGCGCTCCATAAGGACACAGGCATTAAAGAGTGTTTCATTGGGGGAGTGGAGTGCGTCATAGAGATACCTGTTCCGCTAGAGGCCCGAGAGAAAAGACGGGAAAGAAAATGAGGATGCTTGTGATCAGAATGACAGAGATGAGCAAGCCAGTAAATAAAACCCCTGTTGTTGGAAATGTTGCTGTGGTTGCAGGAATTTTGGGTTTTTGAACCAAATTTCCAGCAAGGGCCAGAACGGCAAAAATGACGACGAAGCGTCCCCCTGCCATGGCAAGAGCGGTTGTTAATTGATAAAAAGTCATATCCGCTTTCAGGCCAGCGAAGCTGCTGCCATTGTTATATGACGTTGAAGAGAAAGCGTATAAAATTTCAGTTAATCCATGGGGGCCGGGGTTTAAGGCCGCTTCAGGAGCATAAACCGCCGCCAACGCGGTAAGCGTTAACACAAAAAAAGCAGGAGTCATAATGGCAAGGACAACCATTTTCATCTCGAAGGCTTCAATTTTCTTTCCCAGATACTCAGGTGTCCGCCCCACCATCAGACCAGCTAGAAATACCGACAGAAGGGCATAAAGAACCATGAGGTATAGCCCGCTCCCAACCCCTCCAAAGATCACAGCGCCTGATAAAATATTTGAGAGAAGCTCTAACCCTGTGAGGGGGGGAAGGCTCGATAAGGCGGCTGTGGTGGCGCCTGTTCCTGTTGTTGTTGCGGTGACATTAAATAAAACTGTTCCCACCCAGCCAAAGCGCGTATCCATGCCTTCCAGGGTAGCCCCTAAAGATTGAACGGTCTGCCATTGGGCGGATAAAGCCAATCCCAGGGCAGTCAGGAACAGGATAACCATAGCTTTTAAGAGGGCTTTTCCTTGGGCGGGATCTTTAACCATTTGTCCAAAAGCTTTAGGAAAGCTAAAGGAGATGAGCAACATGGCCCCCACTTCAATGAGATTGCAGAATGCGGAAGGGCATTCTAAGGGATGGGCGGAGTTGGCATTAAAGAACCCCCCTCCATTTGTTCCTAAAAGTTTAATAGCCTCTTGGCTGGCGATGGCTTCATAGATGGATTGGGTCATTCCTAAGCCCACAAAAATGAGGGTGAGAAGGAAAGCCAAGGGCGCAAGGATCCATAAGGTCATTCTTGTGCAGTCAACCCAAAAGTTTCCGAGTGTTTTTATTCCGCCCGCTCTGTCCCCGTTTGTTTTCAGCCCAGTGATGGTCGTTGATGGCTTATAATCCATAAAAGCGCGCGTGACGGCGACAGCAACAGCCATTCCTGTCCCGGCACTTAAAAACATTTGAACCCCCAATCCGCTCATTTGCACAAAATGAGCCAGCGTTGTTTCCGGTGGGTAACTTTGCCAGTCTGTATTTGTGGCAAAGCTCATGGCGGTATTGAGAGCCTGGATAAAGCCAACGCCTGATTTGCCGGAAAGCAGACCTTGCATCATCTGCATGATGACCAGAAAAAGGACGCCCATAAGGTTTAGGCAGAGAGCCGCAAGCGCATAAGTTTGCCATCGGTATTCTGTGTCAGGATTGATGCCAATCCAGTTATAAAAACGGTTGGCAAGAGGGGAGAAGACCTTGTCTAAAGGGGTTGGCTGCTTGAGGGCGACCTGGGCTATATAAGCGCCCAAAGGGCGGCTTAATAACCACACAACGCCCAAGACCAGGGGAATTTGGAATAAGGTGATCCATTCAAACTGATCAGGCATCAATTAGAAATTCTCCGCTGATAAAAGCATGAACAGCAGATAAATAAATAAACAACTAACAATGCTTGTTGCAAGGGTCAGTTCCATGTCCGTTCCTTTAACGTTGGGTGGACTACGTTTCAATAAAAAGGATGGCATAAATTTTTAAGATCAACAATGGGGGGGATGGCAGAGGCAACGCATAATAAAATTTTAGGATAATTTGTTGGGATATCTTTAGCTTAGGAACGTGATCGAAATAACTTCCAATTTTGTAGCGATCAGCTGCTTATGGGTATAGCTCTATAATTCCACTTTCCAAGGAACTTATCAAACTTGTATTGTTTTAAAAACACAACCTAAAAGATGG
>CAYRJJ010000075.1:0-7160 GCA_964424515.1 uncultured Candidatus Finniella sp.
ATAGAGATCAGGGCGGCCCCGGATGCTGATTTCCGTATAAGGGACTCCGTGTTGTTTAAGCATGGATTTTGCCATTACGCATCCAGCGCATCCGGGAATCGTATAAATTTCAACATTCAAATTTGGCTGCGCTGCCTGAACGGGACTTAAAAGGGTCATAAGGGTCAGGAAAAAGAGGGTTAGGTAATGCATGGTTTCAGGTATCCTTTGAGATATAAATAATAGTCCTGCTTACTAAAATAAATAGGACGGAGAAAAAGTTCAATGGGTTAGATATACGCCCCGCCTTTGAAAGCGTCTTTTATGGATCAACTATGTTCCAGGTATTTTCAAGTCTGTTGCGTATATTTATTTAACTCCCCGGCCTGATGAAGGGCATAAAGGTCATCACAGCCACCAAGATGAGCGCCATCCATAAAAATTTGAGGGACTGACGTTCGCCCGCCGGCAAGTTTTACCATCTCCTCGCGTAAGTCACTCTGCGCTGAAATGTCAATGACTTGATAAGGTATACCTAATTTCTCAAGCAAAGTCTTGGCCCGAACGCAATAGGGGCAGAAAGGGGTAACATAAATAATGGCTTCTGGCATGATGGATTCCTTTCACATGGCAAGGAAGTTATAATAAGGGAGTTATAACACGGGCAAGGGTCAGGATGCGAACCTCTTTTGCTCCCCCCTTCAATAAAATTCGGGCGCATTCACCCAAAGTCGCTCCCGTGGTGAAGACATCATCTATCAACGTGAGCCGTTTTCCCTTAATGAACATGGTTTTACCCGGGGGAATGGTGAAGGCGTCCCGAACATTCGCATAACGTTCTTTACGGTTTTGACGCCCTTGCCTGGGCGTTGACCGATGGCGTTTTATGAGATCTGTCCGCGTTGGAATTTTTGTTTGACGGGTGATATGGCTTGACAGGAGGGTGGCTTGATTATATTGCCGCCAGAATAAACGTTTCCAGTGAAGGGGTACAGGAACCAATAGATCCGTTTGGGAGAGAATATCTTGTCCGGCACGCATCATCAACTTGCTTAAACCTGGCGCCAGGTAGGCGCCATCTCCCTGTTTCAGCTTTAAAATAAGACCGCGCGTTCCTTCATGGTAAGCGAAGGCGCTCCGGCATTGCGTAAATAAGGGGGGAATGCGGTGACAGGGAGGGCAGAGGGTTTGTTCAGGAATTTCATAGGGAAATGGCCACCCGCATAGGGTACAGCAAGGGGATGATAAAAAGGCGCATTTCTTCCAGCAGCCAGAGCATAAAACATGGTGTTCGGAGGTTGCATCCCCACATCCAAAGCAGCGGGGCGGAAGGATTAAATCCAGTAAAATTTGAAGCCACGGTAAAGCCGGCATGATAAACCCCCAGGAAAGAATCCTGGGGGCATCATGGCAAAATTGAGCGCGGGAAAAAAGGGCTTAAACGGGAGCGGCTTCTTCATCCCCTTCTTCAGCTTCCGCCTCTTGATCGGCAGCCGGTGCAGCTGCCGCCTGTGGTTGAGGTTGCGCCATCTGGGGGTTAGCCATTTGCTGGGGCATTGCGCCTCTTTGTTGCATCTGTTGCATCATCTGCGGATTTCCTCCCATCATCTGGGGGTTAGCCATTTGTTGAGGGTTAGCCATTTGCTGGGGCATCATGCCTCTTTGTTGCATCTGCTGCATTTGCTGCATCTGTTGCATCATTTGAGGCGTCATCTGCGGATTTCCTCCCGTCATGTCAGGATTAACGGGCATTTGTTGAGGCTGGGGATAAGTTCCTAAAAGCCGCTGCCCGTTTGGCGCTCCTTGTTGAGGGTTAAAGATTTGAGATGTGAGGGAGCCTAAGGCGCCCACTCCTTGCGCGACCGTAGGGCGAGAATCCGTATTTGGGAAATTCGGGGTCATCAGGGAGCAACTTCCCCGGTCACAAATGTTAAGGGTTTTGGATTTCTTG
Organism: uncultured Candidatus Finniella sp.; assembly: GCA_964424515.1. Taxonomy (GTDB): domain Bacteria; phylum Pseudomonadota; class Alphaproteobacteria; order Paracaedibacterales; family VGCI01; genus VGCI01. The sequence continues at coordinate 1,931 of CAYRJJ010000075.1, forward strand.
TCAAAGATGGCTACATAATGGATATTGCTATTGACAATAAATTGATCTTGCTGGTAGCTGTAATAGCTCATGCCAAAAACACTGGCGAATACTATTGCGCAGACTAAAAAAGTGACGCGAATGATGTTCATTATTCCTCCTCGCCGCAGGACTTTTTCAGAAATATAAGGGCTTTCATCATATAAGTCGTCATATTTCATCGTGTACCTTTAATGCATGACATTTCATTATATTTCTATCCTAAAGAATATTTATTAAAATATCGTAAATGATCGAGAAAAATTTTATTTAATATTACTTTGGATAATCCCGCAAGTTGAGCATCGAAATAATTTATGCTACGGTTTCAATAAATGATCGTTTTCAGGAGTTCTTAATGAAACGCTTTTTTTCAGTTTTCTGGTTTATTACTTTTACCCTGTTCGGGACGGGGGCGCATGAGCGGGCCCCTTTGTCAACCGTTTTACCTGTTCTGGAAACGTATGTCGCTCAAGCGATGGCAGCGGAAAATATTCCTGGCGTTTTTGTGGTGGTGGTCAAGGACGGGAAAGTTGTTTACCAAAAAGGCTATGGCGTAAAAGTTGCCGGGCAAAATGAACCCGTTGATGAGCATACGCCTTTCGCTTTGGCGTCGGTCACCAAAAACTTTACCAATACCCTGATTGCCCGCCTGGTGGACCAGGGCAAGCTTCAGTGGAAAGACAAAGTCTCAAAATATTTACCGGACTTTCAATTGAGCGACCCCCAAATTACACAAGACCTGACAATTGAGGATTTATTGTCCCATCGCTGTGGCTTGCCCGGCTTTTCAGCTGACTCTTTAATTGAACTGGGATGGAGCGCCCCGGAAATTATTTCCCGAATGAAGATCTTGCGCATTGAAGGGGAATTCCGCAAAACCTACGCCTATCAGAATGCAATGGTTGGCCTTACGGGAAGCATCATAGAAAAGGTCACGGGTAAGCCTTTATGCCGCGTGTACCAGGAAGAGCTTTTTCAATTGGCGGGCCTGACGGAAACGCGGGTCGGGGAGAAGCCGCCTTCAGGTTTTTGGCGGAAATTGCCGGGATTATTCCGAAAGGCGGCTCCAGCGCCAGCATTTCATGATACTTACCAGGGCAAGTCCCGCTTTTTACCACAAGGCAACCCCGGGTTGTATACATTTCCGACTTCCAGCGGCATTATTTCTACGGGTCAGGATATGGGGAAATGGTTGATTTTTCAGATCAATAAGACCCGGGTGAAGGGAAAGGCCATAATAAATGAATTGAATGTGGACGAGATGCGCGTCCCCCGCGTTGAGGTGGCGGTTCACGGCGGCCGCCAGTTCCCTCAAAACCGCGTCACCCGCGTTCAGTACGGGATGGGGTGGTTTATTCATGATTATGCAGGCGTTCCCACGCTCGGCCATATGGGAGGGATGGCGGGTACGCGGGCGCTTATTACGGTTCTTCCTGAAGACAATGTCGGCATCGCTATTTTATCAAATTTGGGGGGGATGCGGGTCAGCCTTTTTCCGGAGGCGATACGTAATAAATTTCTGGATTTATATTTGAATGTGCCGGATGAACAGGACTGGGCGAAAAGCATTCGGGAGGATATCCGCGCCTCCTATGAGCAGTATAACCAGAAAAGGCGGTGGGAGATGCTCAATAACCTGGCGCCGGCACGGGATTTAGAGAATTATACAGGGGCTTATGAGAATAACCTGTACGGGCGGGTAGAAATTAACAAACAAGACGGCGCCCTCATTTTAATCTATCGCGACCGCCCCCCGGTGAAGCTGCGCCATTGGAACGGCAATATTTTTCAATTTGACGGGTCTGACCTTTCTTCCGGATTTTCAGGCACGGACCTGGGAGAAATCATCTTTGCGGCCGATGGGGGAGGGAAACCGGACCGGATGATGATAACGCTTTTCCATGAAGGGGCGGATTCTCTCTTCCATCGGGTGGGGTAGGGGACAGGCATCATCTATGAGGAAATTAAGGGAAATCACTGAAGATAAGGGGGCGCCTCTTTAATGTATTTAAAACTTCCTCACCGTTAACGGTTTTTTATACCGTTTCATTCTAGAATAAAAAAGATGAGGAATTGAAGAAGAAAACAGAGCAGAAAAAAGAGACCGTCAAAAAGCAGTTTCACCAGCGCTCTTTATTCTTTCGCCAAACCAAATCCATGGGTAAGAACAATGATAGTTAAAACTGAGGAGAAAAAAATGACAGAAAAAATGATGATCAAAAAAACCGGCCTGGCATTGCTGGGGCTGGTTATCGGCATGGCTTTCATGGGAGGCCCGAGCGCGGCAGCGCAACCAGTGCCAGCGACAGGCGGATCACACTGTAAGGCATCCTGTAATGGCGACAAAACCTGTCTCAAGAACTGCCGCAAAGAGAAGAAACAGAAGAAAAGAGACGCAAAGCACCTCCGTTAATCACGTAAAATGCTTCAGTCTCCAGAAAAGGTACAGGGAGACATCTTGTGGGGATGAGCGAGGGGAGTTAGACGATAGACGCTAACCGCTTTCACTTTTCACTTCGCTCCCCCTCGCGGGACTGTGAACAGAGTGAGGGTTATTTGAATTCCTTTCTCTGTTCCCCCTTCGACTTCGTTCACTTCGCTCTCTACGCGCGAGGACGAACGGGGGGATTGGGGAATGCTGAAAAGCTCACTTTATGACTGCGCGTGGTATAGCTGAAGAAAGGGAGCGCTTGTTTGCTGATCTCAAATTTCTTCACCGTTAACGGTTTTTTATCCCCTTTCGTTGTAGAATAAAAAAGGATGAGGAATTGAAAGAGAAACTAGCTCAGAAAAAAGAGACCGTCAAAAAGCAGTTTCAAAAGAGCCTTTATTCTTTCGCCAAACCGCATCCAAACAGGTAAGAACGATGATAGATAAACTTGAGGAGAAAAAAATGACAGAAAAAATGATGATCAAAAAAACCGGCCTGGCATTGCTGGGGCTGGTTATCGGCATGGCTTTCATGGGAGCCTCGAGCGTGGCAACGTTAGCGGCGGGCGGATACGGAGAAGGTAACAAGTGCCAAAAGGCAAAAAATCGAGCACAGTGTGAGAGTTGCTGTAGCAAAAAGAAGGACAAGGCGAAGCACAAAGATAAGACACATGACCAAAAGCAGGCAAAGGAAGCGAAATGTAAGAGCAAGTGCGCCACAACCTTTCCTGGGTAAGTGCCGCGTTAATCACGTGAGGCGCTTTAATCTGCAGGAAGTACAAGGGGACATCTTGCGGGTATGAACGGGAGGCCTGGATAATACGCTAACCGCTTTGACCTTGCTCCCCCCCGCGGGACTTTGTACAGGTGATGGTTATTTGAATTCCTCTTTCCGTTCGCCCCTACCCGCGAGGGCGAACGGTGAGGGAAAAACCAAGCTTCCTGTAAGTTCTTGAAAGAAATCATGCAAGTGTGGGAACGGCCTGAGGCCATGCGTCTGCTCGGGTTATCTCTTACCTGTCAGGCATTAAAAATGTTTGCAACCTGAACCGTGTAGGCGCCGCGTCGGACCATTTTTTAAAGTTTCCTTCAAAAATGGCGACCCCCGCTGTGGGAAATATTTTTGGGACGCCGGGATGCTTTTGCGCAGACGCAATGACCAGGTTCAAAAAATCACTCACGCCAGGGTTATGGGCGATCACCATAACAAAATCCACGGCGTTTTCCAGGCGCTGAAGGTGACCGAGCAAACTTGCCGCTGGCGCATGGTATAACCCGTCATCAAAAGCAGGTTCACAAACAGAAGGCAGGATCGCCTTAATCCCTTCCAGGGTTTGGCGTGTCCGTTTGACATTGGAACATAAAACGAGGTTGAGTCCCTGAAGTTTTCCTTGTAATTTGCGCCGGATCAATTCCAGTTCTTGCATGCCTTCACAAGACAAGGATCTCTCACGGTCATAAAGCCCGGACTGTTCGGGCTGGGATTCAGCGTGGCGCATGAGAATCAATTTTTTCATCAGGCATACACCTTCTATATTCTATAATGATTTAAGCTTATCTTAACCTGAAAGAGGGTGAGTTCACAAGACCACCCGGCAATGCGGTTCTTATGAGACTTCTTTCGAAACCGTCGCCTTTTGGCCCATCGCGTCGTCAAAAATTTGTTCGTGATCCTCATGTACTCTTATGTACACTCCGGTCACTCACAAATTTTTTCCTGGCCCTGAGCCAAAATTCCTGGTTTCACAAGAAGTCTGTTGTTTCTCACAATCGAAACGGAATAAAAATTTTGAAAACCTTCTTAAGTTATGCGTAAATCCTGAGGGCTGTCTCTATAGACAATATCTTTGTCATTATATTTTTATTATGCATAAAATTATACATATATAATTGTTTTAAATATTTTTAGCCCACGTTGACTTTTGTTTCATTCAATTTATATTGACATATACAGGCCAAAGAAACCCCTTATGTTGTATTAAATTAGAAAAATGGAGGCAAATGACCATGACGTCAAATACTTACAGTGATAATGAAACAGATTGTAATTTACCTCCGGTTGCTTGCGCGGATGGGAATAGCGTGACGGAAGACAAGACGCCGAATCCTGTTCTTGGTAATGTGCTCACCAACGATCGCGATTCCGACAGGGATACGTTGAAAGTGACCAATGGGGGAACCTTTAAACTGGCTTATGGCACATTGGTTATGGACGCTAACGGGTCTTATAAATATACGCTGGATAACAGCAATTCAAAGGTTAACGCGCTCAATGACGGCCAGAAGCTGACGGACAGCTTTACCTATCAGGTGAGCGACGGCCATGGGGGAACGACCTCTTCGACCTTGACCATCACCATTAATGGCGCGACCGACAATGGCGCTCCGGTGGCTTGCGCGGATGTGAACAGCGTGACGGAAGACAAGACGCCAAACCCTGTGCTCGGCAATGTGCTGACCAATGATAGCGACCCCAATGGCAATGCCTTGAGCGTGACCAATGCGGGAACCATTAAACTGGCTTATGGCACATTGGTTATGGACGCTAACGGGTCTTATAAATATACGCTGGATAACAGCAATTCAAAGGTTAACGCGCTCAATGACGGCCAGAAGTTGACGGACAGCTTTACCTATCAGGTGAGCGACGGCCATGGCGGGACGACTTCTGCCAGCTTGACCATCACCATTAATGGCGCAACCGACAATGGCGCCCCGGTGGCTTGCGCGGATGTGAATAGCGTGACGGAAGACAAGACGCCAAACCCTGTGCTCGGCA
>CAYRJJ010000076.1:0-7016 GCA_964424515.1 uncultured Candidatus Finniella sp.
AGGGTCATAACAAGCGTTTAAGGATGCGGCAAATAGCTGCGCTGAAACGGGAAGCGTTGATCATGGATTGCATCCATCACGCCTGATCTATACTAGACGCTAAAAAAATCACAAGCCATAACGAATGCTTTATGGTATGCTCCCTTGCAGAAGGGTAAACAAAAATAATCTTTTAAAACATTAAGTTATGAGTAAACAACATGGAACAAATTGACCCAAGAATCGATATCGCCTTCAAAAAAATCTTCGGCGTCGAAGAAAACAAGGACTTGCTGATTGAGCTTGTCAACTCCATCGTTGGGGAAGAAGACCAGGTCAAGGATGTAACCTTGTTGAACCCTTATAATCCTAAAAACTTCCGCCAGGATAAGTTGTCCATCCTGGACATCAAGGCGGAAGGAAAAGATGGCAAGAGGTACAATATTGAAATTCAAATCAGCGATGAGGCGGACTATGACAAAAGGGCATTGTACTATTGGGCAAAACTCTTTACGGAACAGCTGAAGGCTACAGAGGGTTACAGTTGCCTCTCCAAAGCTATTGGCATCCACATCCTGAATTTTACGTCCATTCCTGAAGCAGCCAAGTACCATAATGTATTCCATATTACTGAGAAAGAGGATGGGTTTGCTTATTTCAAGGATTTGGAACTTCACACCATTGAGTTAAAGAAGTTTTCAAAAGGCGCAAAAGAAGGGCTTGATGAACTAGTCGCCAAAGTTAAAAATGCCCTGGATATCTGGGCTGCTTTCCTCACGCGGCGTGATTTGCTGAACAAGGACAATCTGCCTGAGAAACTGAATAATCCCGCTTTAAGGAAAGCCATCCATGTGCTGGAAGTGATGAGCTTTGACGCTGAGGAGCGGGAAGCTTATGAGTCACACCTCAAATGGCTAATGATAGAAGCCAACACCCTCAAAAAATATGCTGATGATAAGGTGCGGCAAATCGCCAAGCGGCTGATCAGGAGGGGTCGGCCTTGGGAAGAAATATGTGAATGCACGGAATTAAGCATCGAGATCATCCAGCAACTAGCCGCAGAAGTTGGGGCGAATCTTGATGTGGACGCCTGATTTTTTACATACAACCGCGCTGCAAGGATCACGCCTCAATTAAAATCCCGTTCTGTCCCCGAACCTGTATCGAGGGGAAAGGGAACAACATTGGAGCTAAAACCGGAACTGGCAATTTCTTCCATGCCTTCTATATCACCCATTTTTTCTTGTGAACCGGACGGGGTTAAGTGATACATCCTGACAATCATCTGGTTTCTGTCAATGCGGGTTTTAATTGTCCTTTTCCCATCTTTACCCACCTTCAGCAACCCCTTTTTGATCAACTCCGGCATGATGACTTTCTTATCTTTTCCCCTCATCACTTCGGTTTTGAACACCTGGGGAAAGACGCAAAAAACAGTCGCACCATTAATTTTTTTAATGGTTCCCGCACGGCTATGGCTGGTCGCCTGTTTAACCCCGTTATGTTCTTCCCAATCAAAGCGCGATATTTGTTGCTGGCACAGCTTGTGGATGTTGTCGATCACTTCCTGGAGTTCCTTTGACCCGCTTATACTACCCCTGTTCTCCAGCCATTCCTTAAACAAAACATCATAGGCATTTGCCACCGTTCCAGCTTTCCACGGAAGGATGCCGACCTGGATACAGTATTCCCCAACGGCGGCATGCGTGGCGAAGTAAGCCAGAACACGATGCGCCTGGCCAGAAATATTTTGATGTTTTAATGCCTCAAGGCGCTTTTTTTTAAAACCCTCTATAGCGGGGTTGAGAGTTTGGGCGATGCTATCCCATGTTTGGGACGCAAGGTTCTCCAGCAAGGCGTCAAACGCCGTCCCCTTGTATCGGGCGGAGGCTTGCCGGAGATAGTCGGAAAGCTGTTCGGGAGGAATGCCGTGAGTATTTTCAAAGATACCAAAACCGCAGCCCGCATCGGCGGGTATATCGACAAAGCGGACTTCCTGCCCTGCGGTCGTCTTATGGCCTGACTCTTCTATTTTACCGCCAAAGGTCTTTTCACCGGAAACAAGGCCATTGGCTTTGAAGGCAGTCGGGTCAATCCCTTCTCCCTTCTGGTTAGCTCTCCCCTTCGTTTTCCCGTTGGTCGCTACATACGCTAAATCCCCCAGCTTGTCTGAGCGGGCTAGACCCATTTCATCCATGACCACGCAAGCGTCATTGTGGGATACGAAAACGGATTCAAGCGCATTATTGGTGTTTAAAAAGTTAGTCATCTCAAAACCCGTGACAGAGGATGCCACGGCCAGGGCGGAAGACTTTCCAATAGATGAATTGCCATAGAGGTTAAAAATATGCCCGTCAATTTGCAGGGGCGTTAAAAAGGGAGCTACCAGCGGCGTTGTAACCGCCATGATGAGACGTGAGTTCCCTTGAGCGTATTCAGCTATGTTTTCCTGCCAGCCCTTCAAGTCCCTCTTCACATCAATTTGTGGTTTATGGTGGGGTTTAATTTGCTGGATATACTGGCCTTGCGTATCCCCGTAAATTTTATCAGGCAGGACATAGACCCCTTCCGCAAACCAGCCTATTTTTTTGACGCTGATGGCGAAGTTTGCGGGATTTGAAAAATGGATGTACATGTTGAATGCCTCCCTGCAACTCTTTTCCGGCATAACGGAAAAGCCCGCATCGGCAAGTTTTACCCTGAGTTCCTTGCCATCACCCGCCAGCATTTCATTGGTAATGATTTGCGTTTTCATATGGCCTTTTGGATCATAAAAAGTGACCAGTTTCGACCAGGCATGATCTTTCTTGTCCCTTATCTGATGGGTAACTTTAAGGTAAGGGCAAATCCATGCGGGATCATCAACCTCTTTCCCCTGGTTGTCGAGGTGCAGTTTATAGACGCCTGACTTTGTAAGTTTATAGTTTCCGGTAACTTCGCTATCCTTCTCCATGTAAACGCCAATAAACTTGTCCCTGTGGGCTGCCATATGTCCAGCCGTCCACCCGTCCGCCAGGGCGTCCGCCAGGTCGTAGGTCGCCTTGGTTGGTTTCATCTGATGATCTCTGTCAACAACCTTTCCATTTTCGACAGTCAGGTATGAAAGGGCTTTGGTATCAAACTGTTGAATCCGGTGCGCCCCCGCTTTGCGGCAACGGGCGTAAACATGGTCTGCGTACTTGTTTCCAGCTTCCCCGCAGTCAGGGGAGATCAGTACGGACATCCCGCATACAGGGGAAAAATCCGTTTTGTGCGCGGAGTTTGAGCCGCCCGCGGTTGTGGTTACGGTATAGTCTGGAAAGAGAATCCTGGCGGCCTCGGCGGTTTTCTCGCCTTCCACAAAAAGGATGTCTTTTTTGTTGTGGGTAAGCTCGGGAAGGTTGTAAAGGGGCAACTCATCGAGAAATTGGCTGTACCATCCCGCCTTTCCAGCGGTATCGGTTCCATAGATATAAGGCCGGATTTCCTTCCTCAACCTCCCGTCTTTTTGTTCCACATCATCCCACCGGACAATGTGCATCGCCAGACCGTCAGCGAAGCAGTACCCGTAAATATGATCGGGAAATTTCCTGAACTGCTCATTGTGGTAAGCGCATGTATATTTGTTAAAGGGAGGCGCATCAAATGGAACGGGAACAATCGGGGCGTATTTCTTTTTCTCTGTGACCCCTGTTTTTTTTCTGGACGCTTGCGCCGTCGTTTTTTCTTCCTGAGTTATGGGTTTCAGCAATTCATAATTTTGGTCTTTTTCTGAAATATCCATTTTATGCCCCTCCCAGACTCGTCTGTTCTACAATTCGCATAATCTCTTCAGCGGCCTTGAGTTGCGACAGTTGGCGGACGTAAGCCCACAAGGAAATGATATCCCCGCCCTTATCACCCGTTGAGAAGTCAGCCCATTTCAGGGTATGGGCGTTGATGCGGAAACTGCCAAGGTTCCGGTCATATCTTGTCGGGTTGATGGCTACATATTCAGAGCCTTTCTTGACGGCATGGGGCAGGATGCGCCGGAGGAGAATCTCTTCATAGCCTCGGGCGGCATCTTTGACTCGTTGAAAATCCATCTGGCCATAAGCGTTATATTTTGATGGATACATCGGCGCCTCCCTTAACCACTTCCAAAAGCCCTGCATCTGTCCCAGGCTCGCCTGTCCCAAGCTCGTTTGTCCCAGACTCGTCTGTCCAGCACCGGTCTTTCCAGTCGCAAAAGCGGCACTCGAAATGCCCGGGGTCGTTAGAAATGCGCGGCAGACACTCGTGTCTCGTTTCTTTCGCTTGCGTCGCGCGAAGGATGTTGACGCCGCGGTCGGAAGCTTGCTGCGCCAGAGCAGCATCAAAAGGGACGAGTTCATGATAAAGTTCCGCAGTGTCCTTGTTGATGGCGGTAAACAAGGCGGGACATTTAGAGATGCCCGGGACGGTGTCTTCCATGTACGCCTGGTAAAGAGCGATCTGGACGGCATAGACAGGCTTTGCGGCTCGCACCCCTTTTTCAACGGTCTGCTTCCAGGACTTGGCGTTCATGGACTTGCATTCCCAAAGGGCGGGACAGAGGACGCCGGATTCAGGCCGCGCCGAATAAATAATGCCGTCCACATGCCCCTGAATGCGCCCGTCAGCTACGGAAAAGCCAAATGGTTCGCCGTTCTCAGGCGAGCCTGTTGGCTGGCGGGTATAGATGTCAAAGCCCGCTCCTCTTAACCAGGTGATGGCCATTTTTTCAAGAGCATGCCCCATTTCAAAGATGCGCAACATCTTTCCCGAGAACGGCTTGTCACGGGGGGTATGGGTATATTCGTATTGCAAGGCGCGGGCGCAAGAGACGCCAAGCCTCGAAGCCCCCAGGTAATCCCGCTTTGGTTCCCGAGCATTCTTGTCTTGCAAGCGTGAATCAATAAGCCCGTTAATCTTGTCGGACAATGTGGGGGAGTAGTTAAAATCAAGCGTGACGGGTAGCGTCGTTGTCATAGCAAAGTAACTCCTTCTTTTAATTGTGTTGGGGATTGTCCAGCAGATGCCTTTTGCGCATCAAGGCTGCCGCTAACGCTTCCTGCTCTCGGCGGGGGTGTTGGTCATAGGGATAACCCCCGCAAGTTGTAGCGTTAGCGACCTGGCCTCCCTTACCGCGCCCAGGAGGAAGCGGCGTCAGGCAAATGGCCGGAAAGGGCTGCTTGCAATTCCGCTTGAGTTGACAAAGCTCCAGGATAATCCTTACGGCCTTTGGTAAGGGCGACCTGGATGATGTTTTTTTCTGTCCCTTTTTCCTTGTTCGCCTCCACGTCAATGCGGGCAAAGAACTCAAGGCCGTCCAGTTCAGCAAGGCTCCTGATGTCTCGGGCGGCGATGGCTTCAGGGGACGTATCGTTTTCCGCAAACCCCCTGGCGGAATTCAGGATGGCGCGAATAAAAGAGTTACCCATCTTGCTCCATTCAGAGCCTTTAGGACTATGAAGTCCGATCAGGCTCCAGACTTTTCGTCCCGCATATTGATGTTTCAGGCTTGTCTGTTCCAAGCCCGCTTGTTGCAGACTCGTTTGTTCCAGGATGACAAACTGACAATTGAGGTAAACCGCGCCCGTGGCAGGGTTGCGGGTGGCGCAATCATCCGTCCAGCCCCGCGCCAGATCATTGTATCCGCCCCGTTTGATCGTCAACCGGACTTTGGCGATTGTGCCGTGTGGTATGGTGTCGAACTCCTGTTGCGGTTCCGCGGCGTTGAAATCGAGCGGATTTGTGGTGGTGATCGGGTTATAATCCATGGTTATTCTCCTTTTGCTTCTGTTGTTGATGGAAATTGCTGCGGTAATATAACGATTTGACACAGCCCCTGGCTGTGCTTGATAAGACGCTCTACATCCTTGCGGTAATACAAAGCCGTATTGTGGAGCAGTTGGCCTGTTACTCTATCTCCGAGAAAATCAGACAGGACTTTTAACTCATTGAAAAGTTTACTCTGTTCAACCATTTTTTTCATTTCTTTATAAGTTACCAGTTCCGGCAACCTCGGCTTTTCAGGATGATCCGCCGGACTCTTCTTCTGCTGCTGTTCAGGTTGCAAGGGGCATGCTGGCAGAGCGCAAAAAGCGTCAAACGCCGCTTTGTTAAAGGTGTAGCGACAAACAGGTTTTTTGGCGCCTTTAGATACCTTCCCAGCTGACGTGGCAAGGAATGGTACGTATCCCCTTTTTATGAGTCTCCTGAATTCATTAATGACAGTAGGCGAAACAAATTCATCGTCCATCAAAGCCTTGCAAGGGGTAATAAACGGTTCCCATGGTTTATGTTGCATATATTTGTTCCCCCATTTTGTTGCCGCCAGTTCATAGAGGCGCATGATGAGGACGCCTTCCGGTAAAGTAAATTTTTCCCTGACCTTTTCGGGAATCGAGTTTAAGTCTATTTGATTTTTCATTTTTCTATTCTCCTTTCTCTGCTGGTTTTGAATACATATGCCCCCACCGCTGGGCTATGGGTTGTTGAGGTTGAAGAATCTTGTCCATAAGATGGCCAAGATGCGGTTCTTCCAAACAGTCGAGACGCCCCGACCGATCTTTTGCCGGATACCCGTAAGGGTTCAGGGTATGGCAAACAAAAACGCGGGATGGCGAGCCATCCTTTTCGATTTCTCCCATGGTGATCACTTCATCCAGAATGCCAGGCAACTCCAAACCCGTCTTGGCTCCCTCTATCTGAGGTTGGAAAACCCGACGGCCATACTCATCCAGCTTTTCGTCCAGGATGCCTACAAACCAGATATTCTTGTTGCGCGTATGCTGCAAATGACTGAGCCACGCGATCATTTCCTGGCCATGCAGCCCATACGCGCCGAGCATATTCGGCTTGCCTGTTTTTTCGCTGAATGCCTGGGGTTCACCCTTGCACCATTGAAGACACAAACGGCCGGCAACGGTGATGGAGTCCACAAACACCGTGTCGTATTGATCAAAAGATTTTGGGTCACCCAAAGTCTTGCAAACCACTTCAAAGTGTTTCTGGCTATAGGGCTGGTCATCCCGTAAAGCCGGATTCGCTCCACC
>CAYRJJ010000077.1:0-2884 GCA_964424515.1 uncultured Candidatus Finniella sp.
TTGCCACAGGTAAATCCGCATCGCTACACTAGGGGGGGTGAGCAATTACATAAATTGAGTATCATTGGGTTCAGTGATGGAGGAACTGTCGCATATAGACTTGCTTCAATGACTTCACTACACATTGAAAAGCTAGTTACTATTGGCGCGTACTGGCATCTGAAAAATGCGGAATCAATAAAAGAGATGTTTTTGAAGATCACTGGCGAAAGCTGGCGAAAAAAATTCCCGGCCACTTACGATACTTATCAAAAACTGAATCCCGCCCCTAACTTCGATTTTATCACTCAATCTATAATCAAAATGTGGCTTGATTCAAATTCATCTGGTTACCCCAATGAAGCCGTTAAAAATATTGGTTGCCCCTTGTTGGTCGTGAGAGGTGACGATGATCACCTCTTGTTAAGAGATGCTGTTGTAGAGTTATCTGGGCTTATTAAAAATTCGCGTTTATTAAATATTCCATTTGCGGGACACGTCGCTTTTGAAGATCAGGAAGAAATATTTAGAATTAGCTTAAATGAGTTCTTAAAGAGATAAAATTTCTGTAAGCGTATTACTGAGAGTTCTGCGAAATTAAAAAAATAGCATTTTTAAGTGGTTAACTCAGAACGAACATTTTTGGGGGTTCTTCCACAGAACCCCTCGCAGATGGCTCAAAAATCGAAGAAGAAATGCAAATGTTAATTTTTCTAGACTCCTAGACTCCATCCACTTTTATGAAATAGCATTGAAAAATAAAGGAGTTTGAAAGTTGAGCACGACTCTGCACGTGTCATCCTGGGGCTTAGGAAACCTTGGGCGAAGCTTGCAAGCCTATTAGGTTTCCTTAGCCTCGGGATGACACGGATAGGGTTATATATTTACAAAAGTGGATGGATCCTAACATATTCGCCCTAAAAAAACGTGGCGGGATCGACAAATTCCTTGCCAAGATCGCGCGCGACTGCTTCATATGTTATTTTACCTTCAAAAACATTGAGTCCATTGCGTAAATGAATATCGCTCTCAAGGGCCTGACGGTAACCTTTTTGAGCGAGCGAAAGAATAAAAGGAAGCGTTACATTATTCAAAGCGACGGTGGAGGTACGCGCAACGCCGCCTGGCATGTTGGTTACGCAATAATGAATAATATTATCAATAACATAGACGGGTTCAGCATGCGTTGTGGGACGACTGGTATCGAAGCAACCCCCCTGGTCAATCGCAAGATCGACCACGACAGAGCCGGGACGCATCCTGCGGATCATTTCCTGATTGACAAGGCGGGGAGCGGCGGCTCCGACAATGAGCACAGCCCCGATAACAAGATCAGCATCAATGACATATTGCTCAACGGCATCAGACGTTGAATAGATGGTTTGGACACGCCCTCCAAATTCGAGGTCAAGTTCTTTCAGCCGGCGAAGGTTCCTGTCCAGGATAACCACTTGAGCGCCAAGGCCAACAGCCATACGAGCTGCATTTGCGCCCGCAACGCCGCCACCCAGTACAACAACTTTTCCCGGACTTACGCTGGTGACCCCTCCCAGCAATATACCCGATCCTCCCTGGCCTTTTTCAAGGAAGTGGGCGCCTGCTTGAATGGACATCCGTCCAGCGACTTCACTCATGGGGGCAAGGAGAGGTAGCCCCCCATAGGCATCTGTAACGGTCTCATAAGCAATGGCGATGCATTCAGATTTGATTAACCCCTCGGCTTGCTCAGGGTCAGGGGCCAGATGGAGATAGGTAAAGATAATTTGCCCTTTACGAAGAAGGTGATATTCTTGGGCTTGAGGCTCCTTAACCTTGATAATCATGTCGGCTTGAGAAAAAACATCTTGAGCTGTTGGGGCAATTTTGGCCCCTGCCGCCATATATTGTTCATTTTCAAAACCAGCGCCCATTCCTGCTTTTGTTTCAACGATCACGTCATGACCTAAACGCGTTAATTCACGGGTCGAAGTTGGGGTCAAGCCAACACGATATTCATGATTTTTAACTTCTTTTGGAACACCGATTAACATATAAGTCTCCTACTCTCCAATTATTATAAGTAAGTTTAATTTAAGAAGTTATTTTTTTTGCATGAGTGTAAAAATTGTTTACCCGACCCGGTCATAACGAAAGTTATCAGCATAGTTCCTGGGAGCGGGAACAGAAGAATGGAGCGCCTCAACCTGAACAACAAGTTCCTTCTTTTTAACATAAGCCATAGCCGCTTCCAGGGAATGAAAGGGAAGCCGAAGCTGGCGTAATGTATCTTTAGAGCCACGCCATCCCATGAGGGGATCAATAAATTCAAGGCCCCTAGGACAGAACTCTAAAATCCAGTGGCGGCGCCTGGCTCTGCCGGATTGCATCGCTGTTTTTGCAGGTCTATAAATCCTAGCCTGAACCATTTGGCCAATCCTTTAAAATGGTCGGGACGAGAGGATTTGAACCTCCGACATCCTGCTCCCAAAGCAGGCGCGCTACCAGGCTGCGCTACGTCCCGTACTTGAAGTAGCCCCTCATTTTATAGGGGTACAATTTTATTAACTACACCAATTCAAGGCCTCTGCCAAGACCAAAAGTTTCGCAAGTTCAGTCCGTGTGAATGAAGTGAAGCAGAACTTTCAAATTAAAAATTATTTAGAAGAAAAAGTAAAATTACTGCTGAGGTTTTATAAAAAGCCAATCAGCTATTACGGGGTTTAATAATTTTGAAACCTTCGTGTTCTTGAAAATTTTCACCCATTCTAATGATCGGGATTGAGTTAAGACGTGCCACTTCACGGCCTCTTTTATGACCTCCATCCGGGCCTGTTCCTTTGGAAGTCGGATCCGTAGGGTCTTCAGGTTCTGGTTCAGGCCGGCTTTCTCTATCATCATATGCTTTTGACGCCACAATAAGTTTGGG
>CAYRJJ010000077.1:2894-6946 GCA_964424515.1 uncultured Candidatus Finniella sp.
GTTTTATTAGGGTAGCTTTTGCTCCAAAGCGAACAGGCGCTGCGCCCTCACGAGGAAGCTGATCATTCATCCGGGAACCGGATTCATCAAATTGGGGAAGAGTCAGTAAATCATCGCTTTTTAGGCTTGCAGGCGTTTCCTCAACGGTTGGCACTGGAATGACCGCATCACCCTCTGGCGTTGAGGGGATTGCAGGTTCCTCAACGGCTGGCGCTGGAATGACCGCATCACCCTCTGGCGTTGGGGGGGTTGCAGGTTCCTCAACGGCTGGCGCTGAAATGACCGTATCAACCTCTGGCGTTGAGGGGATTGCAGGTTCCTTAACGGCTGGCGCTGAAATGACCGTATCAACCTCTGGCGTTGTGGGAATTGCAGGTTCCTCAACGGCTGGCGCTGGAATGACCGCATCAACCCCTGGTGTTGTGGGAGTTGCAGGTTCCTCAATGGCTGGCGCTGGAATGACCGCATCAACCCCTGGTATTGTGGGAGTTGCAGGTTCCTCAATGGATGGCGATGAAAGCGCCGGGTCAACGGCAGGAGCCGATGCTGCAGGTTCTTCAATGGCTGGCTTTGAAAGCGCTGCATCATCTGCCGGAGCGGGCGTTGCAAGCTCCTTAACAGCTGGCGATGAAAGCGCCGGGTCAACGGCAGGAGCCGATGCTGCAGGTTCTTCAATGGCTGGCTTTGAAAGCGCCGGGTCAACGGCAGGAGCCGAAGCTGCAGGTTCTTCAACGACTGGCGCTGAAAGCACCGGATCACCTGCAGGAGCCGGTACAGCAGCTTCTTCGATTGTGAGCGCAGGAAGCGTCTGATCACCTGGCGCCGCAGCCTCTTCAGCCATTGACGCTGGAGGGGTGATGTGGTCTTCAACGGGAAGGGACGCCCCGCCTGATTCCATAGGCGCTTGGGGTTTATCAAAATCCTTAGGCTGATGCTCTTCCCTTGATTCCCGGGTCACCAAACCTTCTTGTTCTTCGTTTGGATCTTTTTCCAATATTCCCAGCCCCTCCAACTCATCAAGTAGCCGATCCTTTGATGCTTCCATCGGGTCGAATTCATCCGGGGCTTTTTCAGAAGGCTCTAACGCCGGGGGTAAATGCGGAGATTCAAGTGGGCCTGCTTCCGTTGGCTCTACTAAATTTGTTGGCGCTATCTCTTCATTCAATGAACCATGCGGAGCATATTCCTCTTCAACTGGCATAGCGCTAGAACTTTTTGTCCCGAGCGGTGGCGTAAGCGCTTGCTCTGCTATAATCCGAATGCTAATTGTCGTAAAGAATAAGGCCGCTATTGAAACACCAATCATATTTTTTAAAGAAAACATTTGCATAGATTCTCTCCTTCTCAGCTACGCCTACCGCTGTATCGTGGCGCATCATTAAATATCCGCCTGGAATTAATTCCAATTTACCAACCAAGAAGTTAATATAGGGTTAAGGGATGAATAGGCTTGAAATAAGAAAATGAATCGATAAAATGGGAGCCATAAAAATAAATTCAAGAATTTCATGCCGTTTAGAGTTTTTGTTTTTGACAAACGCCTGTGACTCGTGGCAAATGGCTCTAAGGGCATCTGATTTCATAGATTTTAAATGAATTATAGTGTGAAGGAGAATATACTGTGATTAAGCTAGAATGGGGAACAAAGCGAGCATGCCAAAGCTGTACGGCTCGATTTTATGATCTGCGCCATAACCCGATTATTTGTCCGAAATGTGGAGAAACTTTTGAAATTCAAATACCTGGCCGTCGCTCACGCAATCGAGCCACTATTATTGATGATGTGCTTGCCAAGCCCCTGGAAGATGATATCTTGCTGACAGACCTCGATTTACCGGGTGACCTGGATGCCGATCTCGGGGAAGAAGATGATGATGCATTGATTGAAGACGCCTCTGACCTGGGAGAAGATCTGGACGATATGGCGGATGTCATCGATACTGTTGGTGAGGGTGAAGAACAATAATAATGGGGCATTTTCATGAGCCTTATGATTAAAACATTCTGGATTTCTCTATTATGCCTGTCCATTTTGGGTATTATCATTTTGGGAATAGTCGGAATTCCAGCCAAGCCCATGACAATAATAAAGCCTATCTCACATGATCGATTGCCGCAGTAACCCACATGTTACAACCTGAGGTTGAAGCTGTTTTAGAAATGTTGATTGCTGAAAGAGG
Source organism: uncultured Candidatus Finniella sp. (assembly GCA_964424515.1). Lineage (GTDB taxonomy): Bacteria > Pseudomonadota > Alphaproteobacteria > Paracaedibacterales > VGCI01 > VGCI01. The sequence continues at coordinate 5,075 of CAYRJJ010000077.1, forward strand.
GGCCGTTCAAAATATCACTGACGGGACCCGGCGGGATCTTGCCCATTTCACGGCTTTTATCAAGGAAACATCAGCGCCCCCTCCTCCTTGTCCCCTGTCACTCCTGAGCAAATCACCCGTTACCTTATCTATCTTTCTCAACAGGGTCATGAAGCAACGACCCTCTCCCGCCGTTTATCGGCTTTGCGTCAATTTTACCAATTCCGCGTTTCCGAAGGTTGGTCAATCCATAATCCCGCAGCGACCATTGATGCGCCCCGTCCCCAACGTCCCTTGCCTAAAATTTTATCAGAAGAGGCGGTCGTTCATTGACTGGACGTTGCCCGTGCGCAGACCTGTTCCGAAGGAAGTCGCCTTCACGCTATGCTCGAGACCCTCTATGCCAGCGCCTTGCGTGTTAGTGAACTGGCGCCATCACCCGGGGGACGCTATTCACAAAACGAGGGAAGATCTATGACCGTATTTTTAGACTTTGAACGCCCCATAGCGGAGCTTGAGGGAAAAATTGAGGAACTTCGCCACCTGGATAGTTCAGGTAAGGTGGATATTGTCGCTGAAATTACCACTTTGCAAAAGAAAGCTGACAAACTCCTTACCCAAACCTACTCAAACTTAACCCCCTGGCAAAAAGTAAAGGTTGCAAGGCACCCGGAACGCCCCCAATTTTTTAATTATCTGGAAGGTTTGTTTGAGGATTTTACCGCCCTGGCAGGGGACCGTTGCTTTGGGGAAGACCAGGCCATCGTTGGTGGCCTTGCCCGGTTCCGAGGCAAACCCGTTATGGTTATTGGACAGCAAAAAGGCCAGGATACGGAAGCGCGGATCCGCCATAATTTTGGCATGTCGAGGCCAGAAGGATACCGTAAAGCGCGGCGGCTCATGGAATTGGCCGACCGTTTCCATCTCCCTGCCATCACGTTTATTGATACCAATGGCGCATGGCCAGGCATTGATGCGGAAGAACGCGGGCAAGCGGAAGCCATCGCCCGCAGCATTGAAACGTGCCTGAAGATACAAGTTCCCCTCATTAGCGTTGTCATTGGCGAAGGGGGTTCCGGTGGCGCCATTGCCATTGGCGTAGCCAATACCGTCTTAATGATGGAACACGCCGTCTATTCGGTTATTTCTCCCGAAGGGTGCGCCTCAATTTTATGGCGGAGCGCCGATAAAGCCCCTGAAGCCGCTGAAGCCCAACGCATTACCGCGCAAGATCTCTGCAAGCTCGGCATTATTGACCAGGTTATCAAAGAACCCGTGGGCGGCGCGCACCGCCACCCTGAAGTGGCGATCCGCGCTGCGGGAGAGGCTTTAGAACAGGCTCTCATCACGCTGTCCGCCCATGAAGGGCGAAAACTCGTCAAAATGCGCCGCGACAAATTTTTAAAGATGGGAAAAAAGGGGTTGTAGGTGGATGACCTGCATAGCATTGATTTGTTGATTTATCTGAAAGTAATTATCCTATAAACTCTGCGGAGATGAGGAGACTTACCTTGCCTCATCCTCTATGATCGAGCCAATTGTACCAACTGTAAAAAAGCCTATAAATTTGATATAAAAGCCTGGGGACTAAATTGAGATCAAAAGTTTGAATGGTAATTTATATACAGCCCCGTGGTAGTAGCCAACTAGCAATAGAATGGGATCAAAGCTACCTGGTAATAAATGGGTATAATATTAATGATCTCCCCCATATTATCCGTGCTATGCCTTGGTCTAAAATCACGCATTTTTCCACATCAAAAGGCTCGATTTATTTAAAAGAAATGGTGCCTCTTTTTTCGATGGAACCGAGGCTAATACAAACCCTAGCCCAGTGGGATGGTGACTCGGTACCAAAAGTTATCGCAATGAACAAGGACTTAAGTTGTTTTC
>CAYRJJ010000078.1:0-6835 GCA_964424515.1 uncultured Candidatus Finniella sp.
GAGTGTACATAAGAGTACATGAGGATCACGAGCAAATTTTTGACGACGCCATGGGCCAAAAGGCGACGGTTTCGAGAGAAGTCTGTTGAAAGCGTAAGAAGCAAGGGGTTAAGGGTTAGCAGGATACGTGTATGCCCTCATCAGATAAACAGCAACTCTTTACCCGGCGTGCTTTAATTTTAGGCAGCGTTCAAGGCATTCTCCTGACCAGTTTGGTGGGGCGCCTTTATTATCTTCAAGTTAATTCTTCAGATCACTATCGCACCCTTTCGGATAAAAACCGTATCCATTCGCGCCTTATTGCTCCGTCCCGGGGCCAGGTTCTTGATCGGGCAGGTAAAATTCTGGCAACCCACCATAATGCCTATCGAGCTGTCGTTATCCGCGATCAAGCCATAAATTTACCCCAATTGCTCAAATCTGTTCAATCCATGCTAGGGCTAGACCAGCGGGAGATAGACCGTATCACCCGGGAATTAAAGCGGAAACCGCGATTTGTGCCTGTGACCTTGAAGGAAGGTCTCAGTTGGGACGAAGTCACCCGCCTGGAGCTCCATCTGCCGGATTTGACGGGAATGAGTATTGAGGAAGGCCAGAACCGGCATTACCCTTTCGGGTTAGAAACGTGCCATAGCATTGGGTTTGTGGGGAGCGTTTCAGAAAATGAGCTGGATGGTGACCCTCTTCTTGAATTGCCTGGCATCCGCATTGGAAAGAGCGGGATTGAAAAGGCTTATGAGATGCCGTTACGGGGCGTTCCTGGCGTTAAACAGGTCGAATTAAATGCTGTTCGCCGTATTGTGCGGGAATTATCGACAACGCCAAGTATTGCCGGACAAGACATGCGGGTAAACCTTGACCTGGAATTGCAGCAGTCCGTATTCCAGCGCCTTTCAATGGAAAAGGGAGCGGCGGCGGTCATCCTGGATGCTAAAACGGGGGGGATCTTAAGTTATGTTTCCATGCCAGGATTTGATGCCAATTTATTTGCCAATGGCATTTCAAAGACGGATTGGGAGGCGCTCTTAAACCATCCTCAGCGTCCTTTAAACGACAAAGTTTTGACAGGACAATATGGCCCTGGATCCACATTTAAAATGATTGTGGCTTTGGCAGCCCTGGAAGCGGGGGTCATTACGCCCGCAACGCCGGTTTGTTGTTCGGGGTTCGTAACATTAGGAGATCACTCTTTCCATTGCCATAGCTGGAAATACGGGGGGCATGGGACAATCACCCTGGAAAATGCCATTGCCCAATCATGCGATGTCTATTTCTTTCAAGTGGGGAAACTCCTGGGCATTGACCCCATGGCAGCGATGGCAAAGCGTTTTGGCTTAGGCGCGTTGACAGGTATTGATATACCGGGGGAAAAGCCGGGACTCATCCCGTCGCGCAAATGGAAAAGCCTGGTGATGGGAAAGTCCTGGATGCTGGGTGAGACGTATAATGCAAGCATTGGTCAAGGGTATGTGCTGGCGACGCCGCTTCAGTTAGCCGTTATGACAGCCCGCCTTGTGACGGGAAAAGCCGTTTTTCCCCGCCTGGGCATAACGGATGAGACCCCTGTTTTTGACGATATGAAGTTAAATCCCGAGCATCTCCAGATTATTTTATCAGGCATGGCAAAGGTGGTGAACAAGCCCTTGGGAACCGCCTACGCAAGCCGTATCCTCGAACCTGGGTTGGAGATGGGTGGCAAAACAGGCTCTACCCAGGTGCAGCGCATCACGAAGCGGGACCGGGAACAGGGACTGGCCGGTAGCGCCAGCCGTCCCTGGCATACCCGTGAGCATGCCTTGTTTGTGGGGTATGCGCCCCTTAAGGATCCCCGCTTTGTGGCTTCTGTTCTTGTAGAGCATGGGGGGAGCGGTACAAAAGCAGCCGCCCCTGTTGCGCGGGATATCCTTCTCATGGCGCAAAAAAAATGAGGAGGCGCTTAAATTACCCCAGTAAGGGCGTAGCTTCTTTATGAACGATATGGGTAGCGGCGCCGCCAGCGGGAGGCCGCCAGGCAATTTGATCGAACCCTTCGCAAGAGGGGCAAATCGGGCGCCAAACAGGCAACGTTATATGGCAACTTCCACAAACCCAGGTTGGATCCGGGGGGGCTGTGATGGCTTGCTCCCACCATTCATGGGCGTGGTTCGCTTGATGCGGGTTTTCGGCTTCTTCGATTTCCGCCATCAGGCGGCAAACGCGCTGGGAATATAAAATTCCTTTGAGTAAAGTTAAATAATGACGGGATTGCCCCCATAACTTTGCTGCTTTAGCAGCCCTTGCCAGAATATAAAGGGATTCAGGATGGCTGGGGATCCCTTCCACAAGCTTTTCAATGTCCCGGTAGTGGTCAAGGGTGGTGGCCTCGGGGTTGAAGGCAACCAGCTGGTCTGCAAAGTCTGGATGGGGGGCATGAGCGTAACCCGTCATTAATACCTTCAGGGCTTTAGAAGTTTTCCCAATCTTCTGGTAGCACTTTGCTAAACGAACAGCGATTGTTGAAATCTCAGGGGCTTCATAGTGAGCGCTGGCCGCTGTTTGAACGAACAAGCTTTCATCCCCGGCCCGTTCGGCGGCTTCAGCTTTCATCCAGTGAATAAGCGCCTGGCGGCGGCGGCTTTCCGGCTTCGTAATTAATTGACGAAGCTGCATTTGTTCCGCAATCATGCTGGCTTTATCAAAAGAGCCTAAACGCACGTCAAGCTCGAGCAATTGCTGAAGGACCCAGGGTGATTTAGGACGAATATTCATGGCTTCCTGAAGCAACTGACGCATGTGTTCCCAATTATTTGTCTGCCGGGCTTGTAAAATTAAACCGCGTAAGCCAAGAAAGGCTGTTTCGTGATTTTTGCTCATTTGAAGAAAGTGCGCATGGGATTCCTCAAATTTTCCAGACATAAAGGCCGCTTGGCCAGAAAGAAGAAGATTTAGGGGTTGTTCGGCATTCAAGGTGAGCGCGCGTTTCGCAAAGCGGCGGGCTTCGGAAAATTCCCCCGCAGCAATGGCGCTTAAGCCTTCTATTAAAGCAGCCTGTCCTTTATGCTGGCGGTGCATTTTCCGGCGTTCCGCCCAGATAATGGGTAAGCGCCATAAGAAGCGCCAGGCGCTGGCGAGGAGGAGGAGGATGGCGATGCCAAATAAAATGCTGGCGCACAGGATTCCCATACTCATATCAATCCGGTATCCAAACCAGGTTAGATGGGCCTCACCTGGATGTTGGGCTAAGAAGACGCCCAAGACCACAAGAATGGTTAATTTTACAAAGAAGATAAATCCCCGTAAGAAATGAACCATCATGGGACATCTCCCGGTAGAGGCGATGGAATAGGGGATATCGTCGTGATCTGCTTGGTTAAGGTTTGCTCAAGCTGCTCTAACGCCTCTTCAACAGCTTGACGACGTTGGGACGAAGAAGGGGATAGCGGTACGGGCCCATCAACCTTTTCTATCTTTATCAAAGAGCCTGCCATAGCTTTCATGCGGTCCCACCAGCAGTTTGTTTCACTGTTAGAGACGAGAAGAGGAGATGAAAGCTCCTCTTTAAGCGCGTGAAGCCCTTGCTCTGCATATTTTTCCAGAATTAACAGATTTGTTGAATCTTTTATTGTCTTTTTAAAGTCTGCCAATTCTGTTGCATAAGGCGCTTCAGATAAAATCTTTGCCTTCAACCGCCAAAAAAGAAAGACGGATTTTAAAATTTTTTCCGCTTCAGCAAGGTGGCTCACTTCTTTCTCAAGGGCCAAGGACCGTTGTGGTTGCAGGGGAAACGCCTCAGATTTTATTTGGTTTTGAATCGTTTCAATCTGTTGATAAAGTGTGGCGATACGGGCGTCTATGTCCTTGACCCGCTCCAGATCGATCTGGGATATTGCGAGCGTTTTTTCATCTGATTCCAGTCGGTTAACTCGATTGTTAAGGGTAGTTATTTGACTTTTTAGGATGGTGATGTCTTGCGCATGAGGATGGGCTGTCAACCAAAAAGCAGGTTCAAGAAAAACGACGGCGCTGATTATGCCCCCACAAAGGATGAGGCAAAGCGGGACGATGTACCGCCGGGAACATAAAGGCCACGATTTGGGGGGCGGGGCGCCTCCGTCATTCGGGCGGGGGGGGACGGGTTTGCTTGGCATAAAAACCTCCTCAACTGACCCTGAAAATCATCGCTAGTCTGCCATCATCAGCGTCATTAGTAAATCATCTGTTGACGTTTTTTTTGCAATTTGAATTTTTTTCCAGGGAAGATCAAAAATTTCCATCTTGATCGAATCGCTTAGACAAAGCGCGGTCAGAGATGCGCAGTGTTGTTCAAGCTTAAGGGCTTTGCATAAATTGCGGAAAATGCGTGCTGTTCGAGGGGAATAAAACAAAGCTGCATCCAGAATGCCTGTCTTCAGGGCGTGGTGCGCCTCCTCAGAGAAAGCTTCCGCTTCTTGCGTTTTATATACAATAACCTGTTGGGCAACAATGCCCCGGCTTCGCAAAACCTCGGCTACATTCACCCGAATAACATCCCCGCAAACGTGAAGGATGGGTTTCTGAAGAGGGAGGATAAGGGTTTTGAGCAATTTGATGAGTAAATTTTCAGCAGAGCCTTCTGCAGTCTGAATGGTGTTAAACCCCAGTTTTTTTGCGGTTCTGGAGGATTCCGTTCCGACGCACCATAAGGAAAAGTCGCGGTGGGGCGTCAGGTTCGCCAGGCAACGCACGGCCTGTTGTGATGTGGTTACAATAGCTTCAAAGGATGAAAGAGGGGGCAATTTTAAGAGAAGTTCCGAAAGGGGAAGAATTTGAATAAGTGGCTCAATCATGACGTGATGCCCAAGCCTGTGAAGCTGATTGGCGAGAGAGGTGGCGTTTTCTTGAGGCCGGGTGATCAGGATGCGCATGGTGGACCCCAAAAATCAGGGCCAGCCAGGTTATTCAAGATTTTGGCGGTTGACAGGCCCAGCAGAACCGGGTCGTCCCCTACTTGAACCGTACGATGAAGGCGCGTGCCTGAGGGGGAAGCAATCAGGGCTTCCAAACGCAGGCGTCCATCTTCTTGAATGGTTGCATGGCCACCAATCGGCGTTTGGCAACTTCCCCCAAGGCCACAAAGCAACGCCCTTTCGGCCGTGATCCTGCGTTCTGTATCTGCGTGGTTGAGAGGAGCAAGATAAGCTTGGACGCGGGCATCACCCTTCCGGTATTCAAGAGCGATGGCGCCTTGTCCTACGGCTGGCAACATCTCCGCTTCGGAAAAGACATAAGTGGCTTCTTCCTGGCGCCCTAGCCGGCGCAAGCCTGCCAAGGCCAAAATAATAGCGTCTATCTGCCCCTCTTCAAGTTTCCGGATCCGGCTATCCACGTTTCCTCGTAAGGGAATACACGCCAGGTCGGGCCGGTGGCGCAAAATTTGAGCAATGCGGCGGGGAGCGCACGTGCCAACCACGCTGCCGCCAGGCAATGTATCAAAGGAGGGAGCTTTGGCGCTTAACATAACGTCCCTGGCATCTTCTCTTTCGAGGAAAGCGCCCAACATTAACCCTGGCGGTAAAACCGTTTCCATATCCTTTAAGGAATGTACGGCAAAATCAATCTTATTTGCCTGGAGCGCCTGTTCCAATTCCCTGGCAAACAAACCCTTTCCCCCCATTTCTGAAAGGGGACGACCTTTAAGGCGGTCACCCGTTGTGGTAATGGGTACGAAGGTCGCATTTTGGGCGGCGGGATCGTCTGGAAAACGCTTTCTCAGGCAACCTAAAGCCAGCTGCGCTTGAGCAAGGGCTAAAAGGCTTGCGCGCGTGCCAATACGAAGAGGGGCATGAAGGGATGGACTCAAGTTTCCTTACCTTTGTTTTGGCTTCCCGATATACACTGATATACTGAATCTGATGGATGCTGCAAGAGAAGCCCTTATCCTTAATTCATATCAAATACCCTGGCAAATTATTCTTTTGAAAAGGAATAATTTTCCGTTACTGTTAAGATAAATGGTTTTTTTTATTAAGGGAATGGGACTTTAAGGGGATGAGGGCCTGGAAAATATTTCTCAGTCATTTATTGACCATCCTGTTACCCATTATGATCCTGGATTTAGGAGGCGCTGAGGCGGCGAAAAAAGCTGAAAAAAGCGTAGTGCAGCAGGAAGATAGCCCAATTATCGGGGAGTTGGATGAAAGCGACGCCATTCCTCCCGATGAAAGCGATAATGAAACAGCTACAGGTGAGGAAGAAGGCGCAGCCCTTAAACCCAATGAAACTTCAAAAACGAAAGTTAAAACTTCAAAAAATAAAGGAAAAAATGGAAAAGAAAAAGTAAAAATAAAAGATAAAAAAGCTGAACAGGAACGAAAAAGAATAATAGAGGGCTTTAGCCAAGCGGAAGACTTTCATAAGATGTGGTATAACTTACCCCCCGCTAAAATAAAAGCTTCCCTTGCAAGCCTGACGAACTTTTGCAAAGTTACCTGTACAAAAAAACAATGCATGGATGAAGAAGTGGCCAACAATTGCCATTTGGTTTGTCCTGAAACAACGACCAGGCAGTGCGCTGATCCGTTGAAACAAGCGACTCCTGAGGAGACGGACACGGACGAAGTCGTACAAGGTGACGATATTGCCACAGATGCGCCCAATCTTGAAGATGAACCTGACGTACAGGGTTCTGAGTCCCCCGCTTTGGACTCTTCCCTTGAGCAAGCTGACGCTGCGCTTATGGAGGAAGAAGGAGAAGGCGAAGGAGGATAGAGGGAGGGGGTCATTGACCTTATCTATAAAAAGGCGCTTTTTTACCCCATCCATTTTAGAGACATCTAACAAAAGAACGCTAAGTATGATATAAGGAGGTGGAAGGCTA
>CAYRJJ010000079.1:0-6688 GCA_964424515.1 uncultured Candidatus Finniella sp.
GCCTATGCCAGCACGCCTCCTAAAGATAGCTGACTATTGTTGGTAATCAGGAAATAATTTATTTTCAAGTGGTTTTTGTGACAGTTTATATGCCATTATTTCATCTTGATAGTTTTCTAAAAACTCGAGGTCTTCGTTTGCTGTAAGAGAACGTTTTTTTTCCTCGTGGATTTTTTCATAAATTATTTTAAAATCACTATCACTAAGTGCATCTAACTTATTACCTTTAAAGGTTTCATTAATAATTTTAATTAAGTTAAAGCCGCCCACGTCATATTGATCATATAGTTTAAGTTGTGTAATCCTGAGCGTTTCAGGAGAAAGTTGATGATCTTTCTCTGAACCAAGATCGGTAAAACCGTCCTCTAATGCTGCTTGTTTATTACTCGATTTTCTAGCAATTGTGACAATCTGTCTGTTCATTTGAGCAAAGGTGGCGTCCCTAAATAAAGTATATGATGCGTGGTTTGTCACCTCTTCCATAAATTGCTTAAAAGATTCTATCTTGCTTAGGTTGTTTTGAATTTGTTCAACTAGCTGTTGATCTGAAAGAAGTACTTGAGGCTGCAAGATAAGCGCAGCCCTTTCCTTGATTGCTTCTTCAAACTGAGCCTGGAACGCTCTTGTAAAGTGGGTTACCAATTGCTGCCCTAATAAAGACTCATATTTGTCCTTGATGAGCGCTAACTCACGTTGTTTTACTTCAGAAATAACATCCCTTTTCTGATCCCCCCTTTCCAGGAGTTCTTTAATTTTTTCAGGAAGGTTTTCAGGCTTCACTTGATCTATTTTTCTTAACAGATCCACAATATCTGCATTTTCAAGTCTTTCCGTTAAGGAAGATTTCTTTAAAATCTCAAAACGAGATTGGTTATCGCCTTCTTGCAAATAAATATTATTTCTGTTTGCGATATACTGAGCGAGCGTATTTTTCAGGTAATCCTTATCAATAACGACCTCTCCGTTTTCCTCAAACTTTTTGGAGATGAAATCTGCACGTTCTAGCGCTTCCACCAGCCGGTCAAGCTGGGTTGAAGTTGCCGTATCCCACAAGGCATTAGCAGATTGCTCGATTATTTTTATGCTATCTGGATTGAGGATGCTTCCTTTTGCTTTTTGGTAAATTCCCGCTATACGTTCCCCTGCTTTCTCAATCGTCTGGTGGATCTTTTGGATACGCTCCTTTTCCCCCTTGGCGGTTTCTTTTATACCATTAAAGTTCTCAGCGAAGGATTTGAGATTTGTTGCGCTCAATGAATTCATATACAAACGCAACTGATTAAGATGCTGTTGCTTCCCCTTAAAGGAAGGAAACTTTTCAAGATTTTGCTTAAGGGTTTGATTTTGAGGTGTTAAGGGGATTTGACCAGTTGTCCTTAAAACATATTCTCTCCAGATTTTGTCACTCTTCTCATCTTTAACCTCATTTATAGGCGCATCAGCAGACAGTCCGCTACTTTCCCAAAATTCTTTGACAGTCGCATCCTTGGAGGAGAAACAATAACTCATAAAACTTGTATATTGGTCATCTATTTTACCGAGGACTTTGAACATGCCCTCTAAATTAATAAACTTTTTTAAATCAATAAACTGCTTTATGACTTCCCCTGCAAAGGTTTGGCTGAGCAATTGATCCCTTCTTGCATAATCCTGATGATAAATGGCCCTCTCTTCTGGAGTGGGTTCAGGGTTAAGGTGGTATAAAACATGTTCCACTTCTGTTAGAGGAAGGAGCACGTAGGTATGATAGTCAACTAATAGTGTGAGCTGATCATCCAGCTCTTGGTTTATTGTTTGCGCCACGCCGTTGGCTATGTGTGTCGTCAGGCGGGGGACAAACATATAGGAGACCCCCGATCCAAACATTGTGCCTATTGCCGAACCGGACCAGGCTCCGATTGCCGCTCCCTCCAGGGAACCGATGGTAAATCCCAGTGGCGTGCCAATCACGCCCCCTATCCCGGCGCCAAATGGTCCCCAAGCCTCTCCACCGAGCGTATCAGCCAGTTTATAGCCCATACCCGCTCCGGTTGCTAATCCGATGCCGCCACCGATATAAGAACCTGCGACTCCCCCCACAAAACCACCTGCCAGCCCGCCGCAACTCCATCCAGCCGTACCACCCAACCCAGCTGTTGCAAATGTTACGCCCGTGACGAAATTTGTAACGTAAGGATTCCCAAGAGCCGCTTTTGTACCCTGGTCGATAATCAACCTACTAACAGATTGACTCACATCCTTGAAAAGAGAGTTGAAAGCTTTCCTTGCCAAATGATTGAGGCGGGGTTGAAGATAGTCCACAATAGGAGAATAAGGTTCTATCTCAACTGCCAGGTTTGGCAATGACTTGTGGTTTTCAGGGTCTGCCGTTATCATATCCTTAATAGTGGCTGCCCCGGATTTAAGACTCCTGAGAATATCGAGGGCTATCCCGTCTTTGAGGGTTTTTCTTGTTTTAGTCTTATATACTTCCAATAAACAGTTAATGGCTAGCTCCTCGAGTTTTTTTTGCAGGTAATTATTGATCAGGCTCGCATCACAAATGGCGATGAATAAACTTTTCATCGGCATAAAATCGGGGATTAAAAACTGTGCGAATTGGTTGAACGGCGTATTACTAAATATGGGATAGTGGTCGCCTGTGTTTGTATTGAAAGCATAGCTAGTTCCATTTTTGCCCAGCCAGCCCTGAAGTAAAAGAGTGGATTTCTCAGTGAAGGCTGTTAAAAAGGGCCTAAGTGATTCAACATTAAAATCGTCGCTGTCAAGATTTGTTGGAATGTTATAACGTCTAAGGAATTGGCCATTTAAGTGATCTATTAATTGATGTACGCCGACCCCAGCCACAGATGCCCAGTCGCCATTCCAAGCTTTACTGGCCAGAACCCGGAATTCCTGAATGTCTTTAGTGGCGCCTTCTTTGACATTAGTGCTTATATTAGTGCACAATTCTTTGCCAAATGAACGATCCGGGTTCATCCGGTCAAAATCCCGAGTTGCCGCATAATTCATTGCATCCATCGCACAAACAGCCGTAGAAAAAGATGTCGTTACTAATAACGCGCGCAAAATTCCATGAGTCTTCATTTTGCGAATCCTTATATAAATAATTAAATTGTTAAAATTTTAATAAAATATGGAATGTAGTTTTTATTTTTAGAATATTTTATTAATTTATATTTATGAACTTTTTATGCAATGTCAAGGTTTTTATTATTAATACTTGATATGCTATTTAATAAAATACAGGAGGTAGTCAATCCTTATCTCGAAAAATAGCCAGCTTTGAAGCCGGAAGCCCTGTGCGCTCTGGCAAAGGAGGATTCTTGTTAAAGAAACACCCCCTATTATTTTGCTCACATACTACCCATGACTATCAGGGTTAAGTGTTTCAGGCTACATATAGCTTGCTCACTGAATTGATCTCTTTCCTTAATTTTTTCACCTTTCTTTGTCATGGCAGGTTCTTGTATCTATTTTATATAAAATAAAAGGCACAGGTGTCAATTAAAATTAAGATATAAAACCTGCCCCCTCTGGTGAAAAGTTGCAGGTATAACAAGAAGGTGTAAGCCGCAACCTTCTAAAAGATATAGTTTTTTTATTTTATTAAAAACTGAAGCGTCACTTGAAATTCACAACTGTGGCATTGTGTCATAGCGGGGGGAAGCGAGTCAGGAAGAGGAGCGTATCTTTTATAAAACTATAGGGAGTAGCAATGCATTTGCCAAAATCGTTTCCCTTATTGGTAATATAGGCTATTCAGCCTATAGAGAGCAGAGATGATACGGCTAGAACCAGGAGGCGGTACTCTACCCGATCAAAATCTTGGATAAGGGGTCAAAAAGATGATCGTTCGCAGCAAGGATGCTGCCAGAACCTAAAATATCCTGACCGCCGTTGGCGTCACAAACATATCCGCCGGCTTCTCGAACCATCAAGATTCCAGCGGCTACATCCCAGGCTTTCAGGCCCGTTGCAAAACATCCCTCAAATTTTCCGGCAGCAACATAGGCTAAATCGAGGGCAGCGGACCCGAAACGGCGCATGCCAGCGACTTTACCTGCCAATCGGCCTGCATAGCTTATAGCATGTGGATCAGCTTGATGCCGGTAAGGGGTTCCCATGGCCATGACGGCTTCGTCCAAATGGCGCCGCCCTGATACCCTTAAACGGCGCTGGTTCAAAAACGCGCCTTTACCTTTTTCCGACCAGTACAACTCATCCAGGATCGGGTTGTAAATCACGCCGGCAACGATTTCAACCCCCTTTTTAAGGGCCAGGGAAACGCAAAATTGCGGGATCCCGTGCAAGAAATTTAACGTACCGTCCAGGGGGTCCACAATCCAGCAATGTTCCGTGTCCGTTCCTTCAATGGCCCCCGTCTCTTCCAGCAAGAAGGAAAAACCGGGCCGGGACTTTGTCAGTTCCTGAATAATAATTTTCTCCGCTCGATGATCCGCCGTTGAGACAAAATCACCCAAGCCTTTACGGGAGACTTGTAACTGCTCCACTTCCCCAAAATCACGGGTTAATGCGCGTCCCGCTTTTTCTGTAGCGGAAATCATCACATTCACAAGAGCGGATCGCCCTGTTAGCCGGGCTGTCAGCATAAGAGCCTCTTTTCATTCCAGAATTGTTCTTGTAATCGCTTATTCTTTCGCCCGTTCCACGTAAGTCCGGTCATCCGTATTAATCACGATCCTCATCCCCGACCCAATATGGGGGGGAACCATGACACGCATACCATTTTCCAGAACGGCTGGCTTAAAGGACGAAGAAGCGGTTTGGCCTTTCACGACAGGATCCGCTTCCGTAATGGTCAAAACAACCGTATCGGGTAGCTGGATGCTTAAAGGTTTACCTTCATAAGATGAAACATTGACAACCATTCCATCTTGCAAGAAATCAGCGGCGTCCCCTACAAAATCACGTGACAACGTAATTTGCTCAAAAGTTTCCTGATCCATAAAAATCAGGTCATCTCCTTCCGCATAGAGATACTGGTAAGGGGATGCATCTAGAAACACACGCTCCACTTGCTCTGACGAGCGAAAACGCACGTTGGTTTTTGTCCCTTCGGTCAAGTTTTTCAACTCAACTTGCATATAGGCACCTCCCTTGCCAGGCTGGGTGTGCTGCGTTTTCACAGCTACCCAAAGCTTTCCTTCATACTCAATAACATTACCAATACGAACGGCATTTCCACTAATTTTCATAAATATCCTCTCATCTCTGTTCTTTAAAAATACCGGTTAATCCGCCAAGCATCTTCAGGGCATCCTCACGCGGGCGCTGGAAGGAATTGCGACCAATGATCATTCCATTTCCGCCACCCGCCGCAATCGCTTTGGCGTCCTCAAGGACGCTCTTCACATCTTTCGCTTCTCCTCCTGAAAAGATAACCAATCGACGCCCGTGAAAGCAAGACTGAACCACATGACTGACCCGATCCTCCAGGGCGCCGGTCTTGACGCCATGTTGTAAATACTGTTTCTTCGCCTCTTCCATTTCCAAATGAGGGGAAGGCAACTTCACCTTTATGATATGGGCGCCCAGCAGTGCCGCGATATGCGCTCCATAGGCGATCACATCAAGGGCTGTTTCCCCAGCTTTAGAGAGGTCCCCCCGCGCATATGACCAGATGACCACAGCTAAACCGCATTCCTTGGCCTCTGCCGCTAAATCCCGAATCTCTTCAAACATTTCCAAAGACGCATCCGACCCGGGATAAATGGTAAAACCAATTGCCGAACACCCTAAGCGTAAAGCATCGCTGATGGAAGCCGTCACCGCTTGATCCGGCGGATTATCCTTTCCATAAAGGCTATTGCCGCTATTGATCTTCAAAATCGTTGGAATCATACCGGCAAACGTGTCGGCTCCTGCTTCCAGCCACCCTAAAGGGGCGGCATAAGCCGCAAGGCCCGCATCAATTGCCATTTTGTAATGATAGTGGGGATCAAAAGCGGCAGGGTTAGCCGAAAATGTTCGAGGGCCATGCTCAAACCCCTGGTCAACGGGCAGAATAATCATTCGTCCGGTGCCAGCCAGACGGCCATGCATCATCAACCGGGCAAGATTGGCTTTTGTTCCCGGATTATCACTTTCATAGTAAGAGAGAATTTTTTTAACGCGCTGTGTCAATTTCATGAAATGCTCCTTCAGAGTCAAAACAACACTACACCGTTGACTCAAAACGCCGCAATAATATTTTCGCAAAGTTTAATCATAAGGCGGTTGTTGTTGGCAATAGGAAAGATCAAAAACAGCCGGCTCCTTTTAAGCAGGTTAACGCCCTCCTTGAAAATTTAAAATTAATACGATACGGATCCCGGCCATGCGTGGTGATATCATAAATCACTGACAATTTTTGGTAATCAGGTGCGGGTAATCAGGAACTATTTTATCCAAAGCCATACCTTGTTCTCACAACAGCGACGTGATCCCCTCCCCGGAGGTCTGAAAATAATAAACTTTACATTTATTCGAGAAATTTTTGAGTCAGGCGCAAGTGAGTTTGAGAACCGCAACGCATGCATAGCTTAGTCTATGCGGGTAGCAGAAACACAAAAATCACGCCGCACATGGCTCAAAAATCGAAGAAGAAATGGTAATGTTCATTTTTCTAGACCCCCTAGTGCTCGGTCATGCATAGAATTTAGGATTACAGCTATTAAAATTTTTG
>CAYRJJ010000080.1:0-6612 GCA_964424515.1 uncultured Candidatus Finniella sp.
GCCTATGCCAGCACGCCTCCTAAAGATAGCTGACTATTGTTGGTAATCAGGAAAAGCTATGGCTCATCACCTTTCTTCCACCGTTTTTAAAGTTCTTGATATTTTAAATGATTGTATGGTTCATACGGGCAGTGATATTGCAGCAACTTTAGGTATTTCCCGCACGGCAGTTTGGAAAATTATCACACGGCTAAAACAATATAATATTGATATAGAGGCGCAGCATCAAGGATACCGGTTAACTTTTCCTCTTATCCTTTTTGATAAAAAGAAAATTGAGAACTTACTGAAAGATCCCGGAATAACGTTGGAAATATTTGAAAATATACCTTCAACGAGTGATTACTTAAAAAATAAAACACCATTAGAAACTATAAGCGTCTGTCTTGCTGAATATCAATCCCGGGGAAGAGGCCGTTTGGGAAGGGCATGGGACTCTCCTTTTGGACGGAATATTTATTGCAGTTTCAGCTATCTATTTAATAAGGACGTGAGTGACATGGCTGGATTAAGCTTAATAATGGGTATTTTGACGGTAAAGGCGCTTGAATCCTTAAGCCCGAAGCTAAAAATTTTCCTCAAATGGCCCAATGACATCTATATAAATAATCAAAAAATGGGTGGAATTTTAATAAATCTTATGGCAGAGGCGCATGGTAGCTGTACGGCAATTATGAGCGCAGGTTTAAATATAAATATGAAAGATGAAGAACTTGGGAGCATTGATCAACCCTGGACCTCTTTGGAACATGCTTTGAATGAAAAACTAGACCGCAATTGTGTGATTGTGCGGGTCATACAGTCTATTCTTAACGGTATGGACATTTTTCAAAAAAAAGGAATAGAGCCTTTTTTGTCGGAGTGGAAACACTATGATTTATTAGAAAATAAGAAAATCTCAATAAAAACGGGAGTAGGGATCATATCCGGTATTGCTAAAGGAATTGACTCACAAGGTCGTTTGCTTCTGGAACTGCCTTCTGGAAGCCTTCAAAAATTCTCTTGCGGAGATACAACGCTCCTCAAAAATTAACATCTTTTTAAACTGCCTTGCTTTTCAAATCATATCTCCGGTTCATATTGGGCGCCGATTGTTTTCTAATGAAGCTTGTTTTATTAAAATCAAGTGCATGTAAATACCTTATATTTGATAAAATGGGAATAATGTCATTAAATCTTCTGGGGCGTGTCATCAATTGAAGGATTTTGTGGCGAAAATGGTGGGTTTTGAGAACCGTATCGCAGAATACATTAAGGCGTATTTGAGAAACGGAAGCGCAGAAAACCGCCATTTGTAGGCCAAAAGCCGATAATTGATGACACGCCCCCGGTCTTGCCTGTCTTAATTTATGATAACTCATTATTGCAAGGATTAATGCGCCTAAAATCATCAACCCAGAGATCCCTTTGGCATGTGTCAGGATAGAATAGTCCAGCGCAGGTTTAATTTTATGAATCAACTCTTCACTCGTCAATTTATTTGATTGGGAAAATGAGGATTCCCGTTGAAGGGAATCTTCTATTTTTTCTTCATTACTCTTTTTAAGGGAGAAGTTTTCTATTTTTGGATAAGAAACAATAGCCTCCTGCATTTGAAAAGATGATATGGAAGGTTGTAGCCTTATTCCTGCTCCATCTCTCTGGATGCTTTGGGCGCTGTTCTCACTGAATTTTCTGCCATTATCCGGGGAAATATGGTCAGGGGTGCCTGAAAAAGAATTTGTCACCCCAGGAAAAACAGGGGATGAACCAGAACAAGAGGAAACCATCGTTAAGGCAGGTGAAGCAAGCTGAGGAATGAGATTTCCCCTTAACAGCCATAAAAAGGAAAGGGGAGGGGCCAGGGGCATTTGCTGATTTTGATTGTCTTCGTCTTTATTGGAAGAGGAGACAGCCTCATTTGGCAAAGTTTGTGTTTGATTGATGTCTTCTCCCTCTGGAGGCGACAGTAATAATCTGATGAGGGGAGAATGCGCATTAACAAGATCCCCCACCTTAAAAAAAATAGAATGTATTTGCCCAGAGATGACAGAACGTACCTGAAACTCCATTTTCATCGCTTCAAGGACACACAGAGCATCCCCTATCTCAACCTGTTGCCCTGTATTGACAAAGATCTCTTTTAATATCCCAGGAATTGGTGAAATGATATGGTGAGTCGTATCCTCCATAGCTTCTTGGGGAATGTTTATGCTTCTTCGGGGAACCTGTAGAGCAGGGGCGTCTTCTTCATCTAAGAAGTCGGTTGCTTGTGAAGAGATAATGAGAGAACAAACCAATCCGTGCAGAAGGAATATAAAAAACACTTCTACAAGATTTTTCCTGACATGGCTCATGCTGAGAAACTCCCGCTTTTATTTCCGAGGCTTTTGACCTTTTAAAAGAGGGTAGGCTATTGAGGGTTTGTGGTCAACCATAATTATTTTATTGGTTAACGAGGCATATTTATAAGAGGGAAGACTGAAAGTATTGGTATTCATGTCATAGAACGTGGCGTAATGGCAGGTGAGGGGGGGGCATGAAAAAGTTTAAATCATGGCTTCACTTGGCGTATATAAACAGAGCGAGGGAAAGAGGGGAATATTTACGCTACCCTTCCGGCAACAAAGTGTTTCCGGCATAAAGCAATATAGCGGTCATTTCCGCCGATTTCTATTTGTTCGCCTTCACGGACAATGTTGCCTTCCCTGTCAATGCGTGCGTTCATGGTGGCTTTGCTGCCGCAGTGACAGATGGTTTTAATCTCGGTCAGCTCCTCCGCCCAGGAGAGGAGGTAGCGGCTGCCTTCAAAGGTTTCCCCGAGGAAATCCGTGCGCAAGCCATAAGTCAAAACAGGAAGTTTAAGGTGATCAACCACTTGAGTTAATTGCATGATTTGGTCTTTGGTCATAAAATGGGCCTCATCAATCAGGATGCATTTTAATTTGGGCAAGGTCTTTTGGGTTTTTTCGATATAGCCAAGGAAATTAAAGGCGCGGTCAAACGGGATGGCATCCTTAACCAACCCGATGCGGGAAGCGATTTTGCCTGTTGCAAAGCGGTCATCAATAAGGGGCGTGAACAGTAAGGTATCCATGCCCCGTTCATGATAGTTATAGCTGGACTGCAAGAGCGTTGTTGTTTTCCCCGCATTCATAGCGGAATAGTAAAAATACAGCTTTGCCATCTAGTTTTTACTTAAATGCGTATTTAAGAGCCGCCCGGCTGTTCCCGTCCATTCGATCATTCCCTGGATACGGCCTATCTCATGCCCTTGTGAATTAATAAACACAGTTGTTGGGAGTGAGGAAGCCCGAAAGGTACGTGACAACATACTGTCTTTATCAAACGTAATCTTCAAATTTTTAATTCCCCTGGCTTGATAGAAAGCACGAACTTTTGCGACATCTTTTAAATCTGTGGCTACCGCAACGATATGGGCGGTATTGTCGTGTTTTTTCGCAAAGGCGTCCAGACCTGGCAGCTCTTGAACGCAAGGGGCGCACCAGGTTGCCCAAAAGTGCAAAATGACAGGTTTACCTTTCAGATCCTTCAGGTTTTTTATCGCAGGTTCTATCTCTGTGGTTGTTTTAAGTTCCCAAAATTTTCCTTCTTCAACCGGCTTTGCGGGTGTCGTGGGAATATAATTAATGGTTAGCAAAGATACCTTTTTGGCCTCTTTTTTGGGAGGCTCAGGGCGTTCTGTGCCTGTTTTCAAAGCCCAGAATCCGGCTGTTCCCATGCCGGCTAATACCAGTCCCATAATAAAATAAATACTTTTGTTCATTGGTTAGCTCCTTACTTATTGAATTGCCCGGTTACGTGTCTAAATCAGCTTTTTCTTTGTATTTCTTGCAGGAAGAGGCCATAAAAACAAAGGTTATTTCTCGTCAAGGAAAGATTATATCCATTAAAATTGCAACCATATTGGCTCTATCATCTTAATCATTGGAAAAAATGTTATTCCATTCTTAATAAATTCTCAAGTTTTACCTCAGATTTTAATCGATAATATCTGATGAAATTCCCGTATAAATTTTCTACATAAAATGGTGGATGTTTATACACAGGCTGCGCACCCCACTTGGATTCAACAACATGAAGAGAGTCATAAACACCATAATGAACGGGTAATACCAAAGAGTCCTTATAATAGCAAACCAGGTCCCCTTTTTGAGGCTCTGTCGTAACTGAAAAATACTTTTCAATCCAATCGTTTCCTGGAAGACGGGGCATAAACCGCGGAGAATAGTAGGTTCTAAAGATGACTCCGAATGCATAGTCATAACAAACCCCCATGAAATTAATATGCGCTACCAAGCGAATTTGAGGAATCTTTTTTATAAGATTCTGACCAGATGCTTGCTCTATTTCCTTTCTAATTCTTATGTTTTCTTCAGTCTTGTTAAATTCGAAATACCCGTTATCGCGAATCGTATGCGTAGAATAGGAAGCAAGAAGCTCTTCTTTTAATGTAGTTATAGAATCTGGTTGTTTTTTGAGACGATAAAATTGAACAATATCGCCGTAATAATCTGGGGTAAAAAAAACATCATGCTGAAAAATAAAGGGGCTAGAAGATCCCCATTTGGACTCAATAGTGCCGCCATAAGGAGAGTTCCAATTTGGCTTGCTTTTTCTATAAATTCCAGTATGATGAGAGTCGGCCGCATTTGGATAGATTACCAAATCTCCATCCTCCGGCATCTTTATACAATCAAAATATCTATTGATGAGATAAATGATTCCATAAGCCAAGCTTTGAGCTTGCAGCGCTTGCATTGGTATTCCAGAAATTTGTTCCAGTTGTTTCCCAATAATATTTAATGCGTACTGAAAACTAAATAAATAAGCGTCTTGATTTTCTAATTCTTTAAGCGTAAGAAAAAAACCGCCCCCTTGCATTGCGGTCGGAGCGACTCCAAAGGGGCGCCCATCACGTAAGTGCCGTGGCGTAAAGCTGTATTCTTCTCCAATCGTTTTAAATCCCCGAGTACCTGCTTTTGCTACGTCTGCTCTTATATCTACCAGAGGTCCAAAATTTTTGATTGATCGAGAATAGGTTGCTTTCCTATCTTTTTTATAGCTTTCTAGATAAACTTGCGTTCCGCCCAGGGTGCCTAAAAACTCATCACATTCACATGCATTGCAAAAGCCATGTACCAAAAAGATAAAAATTAAAATATTCTTTAAATATTTTTTATTCATCTATAAAATCCTGAAAAAATTAGAGGAGATACTTAACAAAAAGTAGCTCTCCATCTCACTATATAAAGTATTAATATTGTCTACGAAATATATAGAAATTCTTTGAAGCCATTACCAGGGTAAAATAAAAAATTTTACCTCCTTATATTTATTTACCGCAGTCCTATTATTCCCGCACGGGGATTCAGCATGCTTAAAATGCGCCCCACTGTTTCCGGGAGCTTATGACGGTGGACGACCATGTCAATCATGCCATGATCAAGAAGATATTCTGCCCGTTGAAAGCCTTCCGGCAATTTCTGGCGGATGGTTTCTTCAATGACACGTGCGCCCGCAAAGCCAATAATGGCCCCAGGCTCCGAAATTGCGATATCCCCTAGCATGGCGAATGAGGCTGTAACGCCCCCCATCGTGGGGTTAGCTAAAATGACGATATAAGGTAAACCCGCTTCCCGTACTTTTTCAATAGCGATAGTTGTTCGGGGCATTTGCATCAAGGATAGGGCCCCTTCTTGCATGCGTGCCCCCCCCGAAGCGGGGATAACAATCAGGGCGGCATGGGTATTGACAGCCAACTCTGCAGCGGTCAAAATCCCTTCTCCCACAGCCAGACCCATGGATCCCCCCATAAAAGAAAAATCAAGGGCTGCAACAACGGCTTGTTGGCCTTCAATTTTACCACTAGCGACAATGATGGCATCGTTTTGCCCTGTCTTGTGACGATAGTCTTTCAAACGGTCCGTATAGCGCTTGCTATCCCGAAATTTTAAGGGGTCAGCGATAACCTTCGACAAGGAAGCTTTTACAAAAGTTTTATTGTCAAATAAAGATTCGAGCCGGTCTTGAACCGCAATGCGCATATGATGCTGGCAATGGTGACAAACATACCTGTTTTCAACGAGGTCGCGGTGAAAAATCATGTGCTCGCAGGCATCGCACTTATCCCACAGATTATCAGGCACCTCATTTTTATGCATAAGGGCCTGAATTTTAGGACGAACAAAATTTGTTAGCCAATTCATAGACTTACCCGTCATTCATCAAAAGGTTAATTTTTATATACCCTTTCAGGAATTCAATAATTGACGCAATTCCTTTCCGGTTTTGAAAAAAGGAACGCTTTTGCTTTCCACCATAAGGGCTTCACCAGTGCGCGGGTTACGCCCTTTACGGGGTTGGCGGTGACGAATAGAAAAGGTACCAAATCCACGTAATTCCACGCGACCACCGTTAGCCAACGCCTCCATAATTTCATCAAAGATTTGACAAACCATGTCTTCCACCTGGGCGTAAGTTAGGGTTTGAAAGGATGCGGTTATCTTGGCAATGAGTTCAGAGCGGGTCATTGTTATTCCTCCTTGGAATCAGAGTTTTTCTTGAAATGGTTTTTTGATTCGCAACACAAGCTTAACCACAAATTCCGTT
>CAYRJJ010000081.1:0-6564 GCA_964424515.1 uncultured Candidatus Finniella sp.
CTCCAAGACCCATAGAAAACATCTCTCTCCCTACCGGGGGGTGAGCAATTACACGAATAATTCCACAATTACTTTACATAATTTTTCCGTAAAAGGAAGCGGTGGATTGCTCATTGCCGTTACACAATCAATTGGATAAGGGATAGAGGTTATTTTTGCTCCATAGCATCCCGGGCGTGATACGCGAAAGTGCCTGGGATGCTCAAAACATAAGGAGAGAATACAAATGACATGTGTCGGTCTTGCAGAATTAATGAGATGCAGATAGAAGTCGTATGTGGAGGAACGCCGGGCAAAATCTGCTGGGGAAGTTGACTAACCGTTTAGAAGAACTCAATTTAAGCCTTGGAAACATTTCAATAAAAATGAATATAAGCACCCTTGTCGTTACGCATACTGTCATTAATGCGCCTGTTATAATAAATATAAATCATGGTTTATAAAATAAAAAATTGCCGGTCTGAACATTCTAATAGAATATATCTGAACCGACAATTTTAACTTAATTAATAATTTCTAAATTTTCATTTTACTATTAACCAATTTTTACTTTTCTAGCAGATGTTCTTTTGTCAGATTGACTTTCTTTTGCAATACGAATTTTCAAAACCCCATTATCCAGAGATGTATTGATTGCTTTACTCGGGCTTACGTCAAACGGAACAGAAATAGCGCGGGTAATATTTCCTTTTGCAATTTCAGAATAAGCTAAAGTCGTTGCTTCATTTGAACTTTTGCGGATTCCATTGATAAAGATAGTATTTCCAGCCAAAGATACATCCAGATCTTCCACGTCAATGCCCGGGACATCAAAAGACAACACAAACTCATGGTTATTTTCAGACAATTCAGCAGCAAAAGATTGAGAAAGAGAAGGATTCCCAAGAGGTAAATTGCTTAAAGCCTGGTTTCCATTTTGCCATCCAGCAGGAATACCAACAAAAGTTGTTCCAGGAGTAATTCCTTGTAGAGCCGTATTGGAAGGAACAAACGCTCCATTTGAAAACTGGCTTTGATGAGGAACAAACGCTCCATTTGAAAACTGGCTTTGATGAGGAATAAAAGCTACGGTTGAACCTTGAGGCGCTATATTTTGAGCTATTTCAGTAATTTTTGTTCCATAAGCAGGCACAATAACTACAGAAGCATTTTGCTGGTTATGAGAAGCATTTTGTTCACATGGCGTATTTTGGCCCCAAACCGCAGTTGAATTACAACTTGAATTTGGAGTCCAAGCAGCGTTTGGGTTCCATCCAGTTAGACCCCAATTTGCATATTGGTTCAAATTTTGTGATCCCCAAGCTGCAGATTGTGCTTGAAGCGGAATGAATGTTCCTAAATGAGTTGTCATTTTCTTTTCCTTTCAAAAAATATTAAAGTTGCTCTATTTACGCTTACAATTATTAAGAATACAGATCATTCCTTAATAAATATTTAATGCGATAGAATTCCAGGCTGTGCCTGGATGACAGTTTCCAGCCTGGTTCCAGGCTAATCCCGGGTGGCAGGCTACAATTTGGCTCAAACCTGCGCTGGGACGCCAGACGGCAATGTGGTTCAAGTTTACATTGGGATGCAAGGCTACAATTTGGTTCAAGCCTACGGTGGGATGCCAGACAGCAATTTGGGTCAAGCCATTGGAACCCCGGCTGATATTGTGGTATTGAAGCGGAATATAAGTTCCTACTTGAATTGTCATTTTCTGTTCCTTTCAAAGAAAGTTAAAGTCACTCTATTTACCTTTACCATTCCCGATAATAGAGAATATTTATTAATAGATAGCTAAGTTGAGAATCTTTTTGCCGTAAAAAATGTGCCCGGCGGAATGCTTCCCCTTTTAAGCGAAATTTAACCTGGACTTGATAACCTCGTTTTCACGTACCCGGTGACGAGTATCGTTCGCAGGAAACGAGGCGGAAGAATGTTTGTAAAATTGATGGGTTTAATGGTATTTATCGGCCTATCTATAATAGGAACGTATTCTGAAAGTAAGAGTTTATCCAATCAAGGGGATGAAAAAATGAGGATAGATTATAAGAATAAAACAGATATGTTTTGGAAAAAGCATCTTAAGCCCGAAGTTTATAACATATGTCGTCAAAAAGGAACGGAACGGGCGGGTTCGGGTAAATATAACCATTTCTATGAAAAGGGAACGTATTACTGCGCCTGCTGCGGAGGAGACCATGCTATTTACAAGTCTGATGCAAAATTTGATTCTGGCACGGGTTGGCCAAGCTTTTGGGAGCCTGTCTCATCGACGAGCGTGACGGTGAAGGAAGATAGAGAGGGGCTGACGGGGTGGATCTTTCCCAGATCGGAAGTTACTTGTTCCCGGTGCGGCGCTCATTTGGGGCATGTATTTAATGACGGACCAAAAGAACATACCGGTTTACGGTATTGCATGAATTCCATGGCATTAACTTTTGTGCCGGATGGAGAAGAATCAAAACATCGTTTTGAGGAAGCAATCCCGCAAGAAGGCGCAAAATCATGAAAAATATTTTTCTATTTTATGTCGGGTTGATTGTTGTAAGCTTCCTTAGCATAAGTTTTGCGGAAGATGAGGCCATGAAACAAAACCCAGAAACTCAACAAAAAGCCATTTTTGCTATGGGATGTTTCTGGTGTGGCGCAGCGGCTTTTGTAGGCCCTGATACAAATGAGAAATTTCCAGGAATTATAGACGTAAGTGCCGGCTATACAGGGGGAGTATCCACCAACCCGACCTATCCTGCCCACGAAGGCCACCAAGAAGCCGTTGAAGTTGTGTTTAATCCAGAAACAATATCGTATGAAAAGTTATTGGAGATTTTTTGGCGCAACGTAGACCCTTTTGATGGTAATGGACAGTTTTGCGACGAAGGTAAGACATATACGTCAACTATATATTTCAAGGATGATGAACAAAAGAAGAAAGCTTTGGATAGTAAAAAGGCTGTTGAAAAAAAGCTGGGGAAACCGATTGTGACGGAAATCAAACATGCATCGCCTTTTTATGAGGCTGAAGAGTATCACCAGGATTATAAAAGAAAAAACCCGATACGCTATAGGGGTTATCGGTGGAACTGCGGCCGTGATAAGCGGTTAAAAGAGATTTGGGGGTAAGGAGCCTAGAGAAATTAACCTTACCATTTATTCTTCGATTTTTGAGCCATCTGCGGCGTGATTTTTGCGCTTCCGGTACGCGCGTAGGCTAACCTATGCTTGCGTTCCGGTTCTCAAAATCACTCGCACCTGACTCAAAAATTTCTTAAATAAATGTAAAGTTTATTATTCCTAGACCCCTAGGGCGTGTCATCAATTGAAGGATTTTGTGGCGAAAATGGTGGGTTTTGAGAACCGTATCGCAGAATACATTAAGGCGTATTTGAGAAACGGAAGCGCAGAAAACCAACATTTGCAGACCAAAAGCCGATAATTGATGACACGCCCTAAGGTTGAGTACCCCGTTATGGCAGGTATGGACGGGTAGGGTTCAAATGGTTCAAAAAAAACTCAGGAAAGCGGATTTTTGCGTTATTGGAGCGGGGGCAGGGGGACTATCATTTGCGGCTGGCGCTGTCCAGATGGGAGCTTCCGTCATATTGGTTGAGCGAGGTAAAATGGGGGGTGATTGCCTTAATTACGGCTGCGTTCCCTCAAAAGCTTTGTTAGCTGCGGCCAAATTTAGTCACGAGTTCAAAAGGTCTGAAAACTTTGGGTGGTCTGTTAAATCTCCCGGGGTGGACTTTAAACGGGTTCATGAGCATGTCCATCAGGTTATTGCATCGATTGCTCCTCACGATTCCGTTGACCGGTTTGAAAAGCTTGGCGTTAAAATTATTGCGGGAGAAGGGGTTTTCCGTGACGCCAAAACCCTCGAAACCCCCCGTCACATTATTCAAGCAAAGCGGTTTATTATTGCAACGGGGAGCTGTCCTTTCATTCCACCCATAGAGGGACTTCAAGGCATTTCATACTATACAAACGAAACGATTTTTGACCTTCAGGAATTGCCTGAACATTTAGTTATCCTTGGGGGAGGGCCGCTTGGCATAGAAATGGCCCAGACTTTTCACCGGTTGGGAAGCGCTGTTACCATTCTGGAGGTTTTTACAGCCCTTCCCAAAGATGACCCCGAATTTACGGCGCCTTTAATAAAAATTTTGCGAGAAGAAGGCATTACCCTAAAAGAACATGTTAAGGTTTCAGGCATCACGAACAAGGGGGAGAAAATTGAAATTTCTTATACAGATTTCAAGGGAACCGTACAGACTTTGTCTGGCTCCCACATTCTTGTCGCTGCAGGGCGGAAGCCTAATATTCAAGGAATGAACCTGGAAGCCGCTAACATCGAATCAACACCAAAAGGCATTAAAGTTGACGCCTATCTTAGAACCGCTAACCCCAGGATATACGCAATTGGGGATTGCACAGGGAGTTGCCAGTTTACCCACGTGTCCGCGTATCATGCCGGCCTAGCCATCCGAAACAGCATTTTCCGGCTTTACAAAAAGGTTCAAACGACGGCTATCCCGTGGGTAATCTACACGGATCCTGAACTTGCCCATGTGGGTATGACAGAGGCCCAACTTCTTGAGGAAAAGACGCCTTATCGGGTTTTGTCATGTTCTTTTGATGAAAACGACCGGGCACAGGCTGAACGAAGGGCAGAGGGGAAAATTAAAGTACTGGTGACGCCAAAAGGCCATATTTTAGGGGCGACGATTCTGGGATCCCACGCGGGAGAGTTGATCTTTCCCTGGGGTATGGCCATTCAGAATAAACTGAAAATCTCAGCTATTGCCACCACAATAGCTCCTTACCCAACTTTAAGTGAAATCAGCAAACAGGCAGCGGGAAGTTTTTATACAGCCAAGCTATTTAGCCCCTTCATGCGCCAGGTAGTCATGTATCTCATGAAATTCACACGATGAAATGCCTGAAGCGGCTAAAATGGGTTGTTTATTTACCTCTTCTAATCATCGGGTGTATTTCTCTCGTAGCCTGGGTCTTGGGAGCGCATCATTATTTTAGCTTTGATATGGTAAGAAACCATCATGAAGAGCTAAAATTTTATATCAAACTTTATCCCTTAACCTCGGTTGTCATTTATATGGCTGTTTATATGGCGATTGTCGGGCTGTCTATTCCGGCTGCCACTTTTATGACCCTAACGGGAGGTTTTTTATTCGGACAGGTTTTAGGGACGTGTCTGGTTGTTGTATCCGCTTCGACCGGAGCGGCAGTTCTTTTTATCAGCGCTAAACTTGCCTCACAGGATCTGCTTTCCATAAAAGCCAGTCCCTGGCTGGACAAAATGAAGGCGGGGTTTCAGAAAGATGCTTTCTCTTATTTATTGACCCTGAGACTGATTCCTGTATTCCCTTTTGGGGCTATTAACCTGGTTGCCGCAGTGTTTCAAATTCCTTTACGGACTTTTATAGCTGCAACATTTGTGGGGGTTATTCCCGGGTCGTTCGTCTATGCGTCTCTTGGAAATGCTTTAAAAGACGTGCTTTTGACTCCGGATTTATCACCGGGAATTATCCTTGAACCCAAAGTCATTCTTGCTCTTATCGGATTGGGGAGCTTATCTTTATTGCCGGTTCTCTACAAGCGGTTTTTCCATCGGCAGGGAGATCACTAAAATCAATTCTGGCACGGTAAATGCGCCCCAGAGTTGTAAGCCAGCATAAGGTTCCAAAGATCATGCAGACCCATGGGAAGGTTTCAGGGATAAGGCAGATCAGCAGTAGAACAAAAGCTGTCTCTGTGCCCTCGCAAATCCCTCCCAGATGGTAAAATGACTTTATTCCGCGTCGTTTTGTGTTGATTTGCCTTTTGGCGGCAATAGTTGCATAGGCCAAAAAGGTTGTTATGGCTCCGATAAAACTAAAAATGAGAAAGGCGGTATAAAATAGATTTTCAGGATCAGCCAGGCCAAAGGCAAAAATGATGCCAGCATAGATAATAAAATCACAAACGATATCGAGAATCCCGCCAAAGTCACTGGCTTGGGTATGGCGGGCAACAGCTCCGTCCAACCCATCCATAAGGCGGTTTAGAGCAATTAAAAACGCTGCGCTCGCATACTGTTGATGGATAATCATACCCATGGCCATAAGTCCTGCTGAAAAAGCAAAAAGGGTCAGCGTATTGGGGGAGATCCCAAGTTGAGCGAGGCGTTTTCCAATGGTGTTAAGAGGGAGGGCAATTAAGATTCTGACATAGGGGTCTAGCATATTTTTCTCGCAGGATTGAGCAGGATGATAAAGGCTGCATACCCCACAAGCTTAACAAATTTCTTCACAGCCCGTCACTTGTTTAAGTGTAAGGAGTGAGGAGGATTGCAATGGCATTCGGTTAGTATGAAGGGTGCGGCCTTAATAGGATGTGATAAATTAGACCTTGTAGGTAACTCCCTTGGAGAGGCTCAGGCTTCCTGATATTTAAAAACAAAACTTTAGAGATGTGCAAGTTCCGTTTTTAGAGGATCTGCAGGCGAGACAGCTAAGGAGGTAAGCCTATACTAAGCGCGGTCATAAAATGAGGTTTTGATTTTTAAGTTAGGCGTGGTAC
>CAYRJJ010000082.1:0-6522 GCA_964424515.1 uncultured Candidatus Finniella sp.
TAAATCTTTTTAAGAAGAATATAGACGTCAAAGCGCTTGATGCATTTGTGAGCTATAGTATTTTCGTTTAATTATTTCCTATTACCATGTTGAGCTTTCCCTAAGACTAATGTCATCAATGCGTGGCAAGATGGCAAAAGTTAGATTAAAATACTATATCTTATCTTTTTGCATTAACCTGATTTCCTCTATAAACTTGGCTCTTTCTTCTTCATCCCGCTCTTGATAGCCAAGGGTTTTTTTTTAAAGTTATAGACATCTTTTTCAGACTACGAAAAATTGAGACATGGCTGACCTGAAATACTTCTCCTAACTCCATCAATGTTTTGTCAGGATTTTCTTCTACATATGCCCGCAGGCGCTCTTTGTTGATTTTTCTCTGACGCTCTTTATGTGTTTGGGAAGCCAGGGTGCCCCGGGTTTTCAATCGGTGAACCCAATGGCGGATTGTCCGAGGATTGATCCCTAAAAAATCCCCAACTTCTTGTTGGCTCTTGCCCTGTTCAATCAGGTTTATTACTTTTTTTCTTAGTTCTTCTCCATACATGGCATCCCCCTTTCGGACTTAATGTCTCTTGCTGATCAGGTAGCACCACTATACACCAAATTTAGGTTAAAGTTAAGGTAAAATACTATAGCGGGGAAGCGCCGCTGGTCTACTCTCCTGGCCGGATCGTTAATATTTTATTTAACGAATATTTAGCAAATGATTTGTACAGTTTAGAAAGGATCATAAAAGAAGCAGCGGATAGCGAAGAGGCATTATGCTAGATACGTCCCAAGAAAATGCTGAAGTCAAGCGACAAGATGAATCACCAACCATTTTTCGTGATGAAGCCCTTGCCTATATTTCTACGCCAAACGATGTCAATAAAATCATTACGGTTGTTGGATCAGGAACCTGGATTTTGATAGCGGTTTTCGTTGGGGCTATGGGAATGGCCCTTGGATGGTTATTTTATGGCAGCATTCCCATTACGCTTCAGGGACAAGGGATCCTCATTCCCAAAGGAGGAATTTTCAAGACCATTACCTCCCCGGAGGGTTTAAATGTTATCAAGGACTTAACGGTCAAAACAGGGCAAGTTGTTGAGAAAGACCAGGTTGTTGCTTTTTTAGACAACCCCGAGATTACAAAAACAATCGCTGTACGCACTCATTACGTTGATGACTTAAAGAAAAAACGGGATGATCTTGCAAGTGATGCCGCTAAAAGCATTAAGGAAAAAACAGAGCATTATGAAAAGCAAAAGACAATTATTGAAGAGAGCCTCAAAAGAAAAGAAGACTATCAAATACAGCTTGAAACGAACCTTGAAAAGCAACGCATGCTACTGGAGAAGGGTTACGCAAGGCAACAAAATGTCCTGGATGTGGAAAGTCAGCTTAACGCTTTAAAAGAAGAAAATTTACGGAGTAAGGAAAGACTCGTACAGCTGGAAAAAGAGTTGATGGTTGACCAGGAGAACTGGACCCAAAAGGAGCGGGAAATCGCGCTCAAGCTCACGGATGAAGAGCGGGGCCTTGAGGACTTAAAAACACGGCAAGAGACCACAAAAACCGTTAAAAGTCCTTTGAAGGGTAAAGTCATCAGCATTCACCATAAAATCAGGGATAATGTTGCAGCAAATGAACCTCTGATTACGCTGAGTCAAGGAGACGAGAGTCAGCTTGAAGCGTTGATTTACCTGAATCCCCTTGAAGGAAAAGAGGTCAAGGTTGGCATGGTCGTCTACATGATTCCGACTCACCTTGAAAAAGAGCATGTCGGTTATATCCGGGGAGAAATTATCGATGTTTCACCTTATCCCGAAACAGTGCGCAGCCTTATGTCAACCTTGCAAAATGAGGAACTCGTCAAGAAATTCACAGAATCAAGTCCTCCTATCAGCACGCGCATAAGCATCACAAAGGATCAACAAAAAGACCAGAAATCTCCCGTAGAGTTTTTTAAACTTTCTCCGGGAACATGGATTTATGGCCGTGTCATTGTGGAACGTCGCTCACCGTTTGCCATCATCATTCCAGAAATCAAAAAACTGGTTGAGATGACGCCATGAGGCAACGATTCATAGCATTGATACAGCTGAAATCATTTTTTTCTATTTTTCAATCGTTTATTTACAGGCGGAGTCCGCGGTTACATGGTTATTTATTTGCAAAAACGGATCTCTCCCACCCCGTAGAAATGCCTGAAAAATTAATTTTATTGAAAAGGGATGGTACTTTATACAGCGCCATAAAAAAAATTATAAAACGGTATGTCCTGCGAACAAAAATTCATCAAACACCCACCTTTTTACAAATGGAAGCGACAGAGTGCGGCTCTATTTGCTTTTCAATTATCCTGGCATATTACCGTCATGAATTGACAGCGGAGGAGGCCCGCGCCGCTTGTGGCGTATCCCGGGATGGAAGTAAAGCAAGCCATATTGTCCGTGCGGCGCGGCAATATAATATGTCCGCTAAAGGGTACAGCGTACAAGATATCTCCGCTTTGGATTCCTGCACGTTGCCAGCTATTATTCATTGGAACTTTGACCATTTTGTCGTCCTGGAGGGCCGTAAAGGAAAATATTACTATATCAATGACCCCGCAACAGGGCGACGGCGTGTAGAGCACGATGAGTTTAACAAGAATTTTACAGGAATCGTCCTGGTTCTAACGCCAAGTGAAGGCTTTATACGCAAGAAACAAGCAAACGCTTTAGTGAAGTTTTTATCTTTATCTCTTAAAAGGGGTATCAGCGGCATTCTAGCGGCTTTTTTTCTGAGTATCTTGCAGGTTCTTCCCAGCCTCATGATTGCCTTTTCCAGCAAAGTCTTCATCGATTATATCCTGGTTAAAAACATGGCATATTGGCTTGTTCCTTTAACTTTAATGTTAGCAGGATGCGTCATCTTACAGTCTATGCTGCTGTCATTCCACCAGCGGTTGCTTGTGCGCTTAAGCATGCATTTTAAATTAAGCCTTGAAAGCCTCATTGTGCATAAGCTCTTTCATTTGCCCCTTCGTTTTTTCGATCAACGGTTCAGCGGTGATATTTTATATCGTCTTTCTGCTGCGGAAGAGTTGTCCAATCTTTTGTCACTTGAGATTATGGGCGCTTTATCAAATATTTTCGGCATTATCATTTTCACGGTTATTTTAAGCCAATTGTCGCCTCCCATGTTTCTTATTATGTTACTTTTTATTGTTTTGCGAATCCTTGTTTTTTACCTGTGCCGCAGCAGGATAGAGGAAACCAATATTCATTATCAGCAACAATTCGGCAAAGTTGCAGGTATTGCGATGAATGGGCTGGAAATGATTGATACATTGAAAGCTAATAACCTGGAACATACATTCTTTAAAAACTGGGCGGCTAATCACGATACTTTATTAAACAAGCATCAAAAAGTAGCGCTTGTGGATCAACGCACCAATATCTGGTTGTTGAGCCTTACGGGCCTTATGACGATTGCTTTGCTGTATCGTGGCACCTATTTAGTGATGGGGGAAGCAATCACCATTGGGACATTAATGGCATTTATGATTCTTTCTAACTATTTGGATAGCCCTTTAATGACCCTCCTGGATTTTTCCAGTAAAATAGAAAAAATCAAAGCTTCTATTAACCGCTTTAACGATATCTTACGCTATGAAAGCTTGGAGGAAAAAGCGGTCGAATTGGCTGGCGCTGCTACGGGCACGAGAGATTTACCCCCTTTAAGCAACGAAATTATCTTAAAAGAAGTGGGCTTTAAATATGCTCCTCTCGATCCACCGATCTTTAATAAATTAAATTTGATTATTCCTCAGGGGAAAACAACGGCGTTTGTTGGGGCAAGCGGTTCTGGAAAATCCACTATTTCCAAGCTTATTTGTGGTCTTTATCCCATTTCAGCAGGTGAGATTTTATGGGATACAGTTTCCATTCAAGACATCACCGTGGAACAAAGAAACAAGCGTATTTCCCTGGTTGACCAAGACATTTACCTGTTTGATGGGACTGTGCGGGATAACTTAACCTCATGGGATAAAAATATTGATGATGAGACGCTTATCCACGCGCTAAAACTGGTTGGCTTATACGATGAGTTCCTACCTCGGGGGCTTTTAAATAGCCGCGTGGGGGAAAATGGCGCGAATCTGAGCGGCGGGCAACGTCAACGCCTGGAAATAGCCCGGGCTTTGATTCGCAAGACGGATGTATTGATTCTGGATGAGGCGACAAGCTCTCTTGATGTCCCGAATGAAACACACATATTTGAATCCCTGGGCCAATTGAATATCACAACCATTATTATCGCTCATCGGCTCTCCACAATTCAAAAATCGGATATTATTTATGTCATTGATGACGGGAAAGTATCCCAATGTGGAAATCATAAGGAACTGGCTCAAAAGCCTGGAATCTATCAGGAACTTATGGCATTAGAATCAGCGTAAGAGAGGCCCTATAAGGGGAAGTATAACGAGGTAATATGATGAAAAGCCAACAAAGTTTTCCTTTTGATGACCCCTTGTTTAAAGCGGCGCCTACGCTGAAAAAAGCGATGTTTCCAAGCTTGAGTTCTTTTAATCACGAGCAGGCGTTGCAAGTTTGCTTTGAGGCTCTTTCCTTCATGCATAGTATCCATAAAAAACCCACTCTGGACCCGCTTGCCCGAACAGTTGAAGAGGTTGTGAACAATATGGCCGAAAGCTGCGGCTTTATGAGCAGAGAGATTAATATCCACAATATGAACCTTCCTGCCGAAACAAACCCCGCCATTGTTTTTGAGGCTTCAACATCAACCCCAGGACTGATTTATTTTAAAAATGAAACCGCTTACCTCTATGACCCGTCAACAGGCGCGAACGAAGTTGTCGAACCGTCTATACTGAAGAACTATCAAACGATGGGGTTTTCCTTATACAAGAAGTGGCCGCAAGAATCAAAAACAATCACTCAAATGGCGAGGCTGGCTTATAAAGAAACCCACAAGGACCTGAAACTTTTTGTGATGCTTCAAGGATGTGTTGGGTTATTGATGCTTTTACAACCTTTTCTCACAGGTATCATTTTTGATGATGTTGTCAAGTTGCGTCAATATAGCTTGATAGACCAGGTATTTTTAGGGCTTGTAGCGGCGACTGTTGGCGCGATGGCGTTCAAGATCGTGCAAAACTTTGCCATGATCCGCTTCCAGGTCAAAAGCAGTGTTTTTCTAGAATCAGCCTTATGGAAGCGTTTACTCTCTTTTCACCTTCATTTTTTTAAATTGTTTCGCTTAGGGGATCTTCATGACCGTTTGATTGCTGTAGATCAGCTTCAAAAAGAGTTGACAACTTCGATGATGAATGCGCTTTGCCAGGGGTTTTTTTCAGTAATTATTTTATTATTTATTTCATTTTACTTACCCCTTCTTGGACTGATTGTTTTTCTTTCTACACTTCTATTTGGCGTGGTTAGCGTACTCCTCATCCGGCGCATGATTCGTTATCATCGCTTGGCTACGCAGATAAATGCACGGCTTATAAGCTTCCTTTTTGAAGCCATTCGCAGCGTTGTTAAGGTCAAAACATCAAATACTCAAACACGCGTTTTTCAACGATGGCTGAATATGGAATTTAGCAAAATGAGCCATACTATTGGCGCCCAATATTTACTGGTTCACTACCACCTGATCGAATTTATTTTTCCTATTATTATCGGGGTATCTTTATATTTTTTAATGGTTGGTCATAATCCCCTGGCGCCTACGCCTCCCTCTTTATCCATTGGGAAATTTATCAGTGTGCAGATGGCGCTCGGGCAATATTTTGCGGCCCTCATCGGGATGGTTGGCGTTATCGACCGCCTGTTACACCTTATTCCTCACGTAGAGCGTGTGCAGCCTATTCTAAAAGAAAGAGGGGAACAGGACGGCACCCAAAAAATTCAAACCATGTTAAAAGGAAAAATTACTTTTCAAAATGTTAGTTTTCACTATGACCCTACAGGGCCGCTTATACTTGACAACGTTAACCTAACAATCAATGCGGGTGAATGGGTTGCCATTGCGGGGCCATCTGGCGCTGGAAAATCCACGCTCATCAAACTGATCCTGGGATTGGAACATTGCCATAAAGGAACCGTTTTATTAGATGATATTCCCCTGGAACAGCTTGATATGCCAACAGTGCGCCGCCAAATTGGGACGGTGCTCCAGCATACGCAACTGTTGCCAGGTAGTATTTTTGATAATCTACACGCTTCCAATCCCAATTTAACGGAAGAAGAAATGCTTTCTCTTTTACAGCTTGTTGCGATTCGCGATGACATCGTCAATATGCCCATGGGACTTAATACAGTCATTATGGGGGATGGCCGGACATTTTCCATGGGACAGCGCCAGCGTCTGGTTTTAGCGCGGTGTTTGGCAAAACCCTTATCTTTCATTTTGCTGGATGAAGCCACAAGCGCGCTGGATAATTTAAGTCAAGCCGTTATCCTCAATACAATAAAGCAAATCCCGATTACACGGTTGACAGTGGCCCATCGTCCTTCAACCATC
>CAYRJJ010000083.1:0-6429 GCA_964424515.1 uncultured Candidatus Finniella sp.
TACAACAGGTTCACAATGACGCATGACACTTATGCATACAGAAAAATGGGGGGGGTTGAGTAGTTACACTTGCTGAAGATATTTTTAGTTTTTAACCCTTTTGCAGCCTCTATCGTGAGGGGTTTGGGGAAGGGATTTTGGCGCATTCATTTTTATCCATAATTTTCTCCAGAAATCCAGAGAAGAATTCATGCCGCGCGGCAGTAAGCCGTCACCCCAGAGTTCAAGTAAATTTTCCGACTGGTGATAAAGTTGTGTAATGCGGAGTTTTCCTTTCTTTACCCCCCGAGCCGATCTTATCAGGGACCACAGGCGCGCCAGCCTTCGCGAAATACCCGTCACAACTTTGAACGCAGCGCAATTGAGATGCACCATCCGTGACTCAATTTCTTTAATCTCTGACTCAATTAACAAGATTTCTATTTTTGCAGCTTGGTAATCGCTATGATCTTCCGCTAAAGCTTGTCGATTTTCAAAAATACGGGCTAACTTTATTAACTGGCCTGTGGAAATGGCTCTTGCAATCTCTTCTTGAACACGTGCGCGTTCTTTCAGGTTATGATAATGGGTAATCATCGGCGCACATATTTCTGCCATCCATTGACATAAATTTGGCAATCCATTGATTTTAAAATGCGTCTGGACACTCGCCAATATTTTTAATACGGCAAGATTTTTTACTTCCCGCTGAGGTTTTCCCATATCCCGCACATCTATAAAACTCAGCCCCTTCCACCGGCTCATTAAAAACGCTGCCAGATGGCGGTCGAGGGGGAAGGAAGGCCGGTTGGGTTGCGCAGCGACAGCTTCCAAGGCTATAAGAGCTTCCGCCGGGGTCAAGGCAGATGCATGCATAAGGCTGGGGCTTAAGCACGCTAACTCTGGGTTTAGCTCATAAAGACATCGCTCCATGCCATAACCAATGGCCTCTATGTCATTGAATTTTTTAAGGCTGGAATCCTGGTAAAGGAATGCTTCCCAATTTGTACTCAAGTCCTCTTCTCCCCTTAACTTGTTTGATGTAAAAGGCGCTATGGTTTGTCTATCTGGCACGGGCTATCTCCCTTCTCCATTCATAAAGATCGCTGCTTATTCTTGATGGTGAGAGGAAAATTCTTAAAGAAAAGTTAAAAAATAAAGAAAACAGGAAGGAAATTTAGGGGGCTGGAGGATTGCCAATTATTCAGGAAAGCCTCCTTAGCCTTTTCTCTCCTCAATCATTTAAAAATCAATAGCTTGTTGTCTTTGTCAAAGGCGTAACATCGAATTCATTCCCTATTTTTGAGAGAAATTCCGCTTGTTTGGGCATATGGCATTTCTTTATCGTTTCAAAAAAAGAGAAGAGAAAAGGTTAATACATCCCCTCTCGCCAGAAGGAGTTGAGATATGGTAGGCTCAATTAAAGATTTGCCCCATAGTGAGGAAGCTTATGAAGATTGTTGCGCCAAAAGAATGTACTGATTTTGAATGCCGGGTGGCTATGACGCCCGAAGTTTCCAAGAAACTGGCTGATTTAGGACACGAGGTCGTCATTGAAAAAGGCGCCGGCGCTTTAGCGGGAATGCCGGATGCTGCCTATGAGGCGATGGGCGCTAAAATTGCGAAGGACTCAAAGTCCCTTCATCAAGATGCGGATATCATCCTGCGCGTCAGCCCCCCTACAGAAGGCGAAATCAAAGCCTTGCCAAAAGACAGTATACTCATTGGAATGTTGAAGCCACACGGAAATGAGAAGCTTGCTGCAGAATTGGCCAAAAGAAAGGTAACAGCTTTTGCCCTGGAATTTATTCCGCGTATTTCCCGCGCGCAAAGTATGGATGTTTTATCTTCGCAAAGTAATCTGGCAGGATATAAGGCTGTTATCGATGCAGCCGCAGAGTTTGAGCGGGCCATGCCGATGATGATGACGGCTGCCGGGATGATTCCCCCAGCCCGGGCGCTTATCCTGGGCGCAGGTGTTGCAGGGTTACAAGCTATTGCGACAGCGCGGCGTTTGGGGGCCATTGTTTGCGCTTTTGATGTGCGGCCAGCCGTGAAAGAACAAGTTGAAAGCTTGGGGGCCGTTTTTATTGAGGTAGAGTCCATTGAAAGTGGTGAGGGCACAGGGGGATATGCCAAAGAAATGAGTCACGATTATAAAAAGCGCCAGCAAGCCAAATTGGAAGATGTGATGCGCCAGCAAGACATCGTGATCACAACAGCTCAAATTCCAGGTAAACCCGCCCCCCTTCTCATCAGCGAAAAGATGATCAAGGAGATGAAAACCGGATCCATTATTGTGGATCTGGCTGTCGAATCGGGAGGAAATTGCGCGGCTTCGGTAGCCGGTAAGGTCGTTGTTAAACACGGGATAAAGATTTTGGGTTATCTCAATTTTCCCAGCCGTATTCCTTTTGATGCAAGCCAGGTCTATGCCCGCAACGTCTTCAATTTCCTCAAATTACTTTTAGGAACAGGCGGTAACACCCTGGATATTGACTGGAAAGATGAAATTGTGAAAGGCGCAGCTTTAACGCACGGAGGGGACATCATTCATCCCGCTCTCAAAAGCTTGGCCGAAAAAGAAAAGGAGATTTAGCATGGATATGCGCCATATTATAGAAAAAACGGGTAAAATCCAGGAATCCGCACAAGGTCTCCTTGAGGATGCAAAAGCTTTGCGCAGCATTGTCAAACAGGCGCTAGAAAAGTCCCCTGCGGGCGCTGACGTCGATCCTTTTATCATGGGATTGACTGTATTCATTTTGGCATGCTTTGTTGGATATTATGTCGTTTGGAAAGTCACGCCAGCCCTCCATTCTCCTTTAATGGCCGTAACCAATGCTATTTCCAGCGTCATTATCGTCGGCGCTTTGCTTGCCGCCGGCCCCAGCATGGGGGGCATTTCATCAACTTTCGGATTTTTGGCCGTCGTCCTTGCCTCAATCAATATTTTTGGAGGGTTTATTGTAACCCAACGGATGTTGGCCATGTTTTCTAAAAACAAATAAGGAATTTGACCGTGTCTACGAATATGTCATCATTTTTATATCTTGTCTGCGCGTTCTCTTTCATTATGGCTTTGCGTGGGTTATCCTCAGCGGCGACCTCCCGGCAAGGAAACTTATATGGCATGTTTGGCATGGCCATAGCCATTCTAACAACTCTCCTAACCCCTAACATTTCTCGCTATGGCATTATTTTAATAGGAATTTTAGCCGGCGGAGGGATTGGGGCCATCATTGCCCGTCATATCCGCATGACCGCTTTGCCTCAATTGGTAGCGGGGTTCCATAGTCTTGTCGGGTTAGCGGCCGTATTCGTCGCAGGCGCCGCCCTCAATGCGCCAGATGCATACGGAATTGGAGCCATAGGCTCTATTAAAGCGTCCAGCCTCGTTGAAATGGGTCTCGGAGCCGCAATCGGTGCCATTACCTTTACGGGTTCCCTGATTGCTTTTGGCAAATTACAAGGCCTTATTAGCGGAAAACCTTTAGCTTTTAGTGGTCAGCATCTCCTTAACGCCACATTGGGGGCAGCGATCGCTTTTTTGCTCATTATCTTCCTGCTCACAGAATCTCATTTCATCTTCTGGTTGTTAACTTTTGTGGCTTTAACCCTGGGCCTACTTTTAATCCTGCCGATCGGGGGCGCTGACATGCCCGTCGTTATTTCCATGCTGAACTCCTATTCCGGATGGGCGGCTGCTGGAATCGGGTTTACCTTAAATAATAACTTGTTGATTATCACAGGCGCTCTTGTTGGCGCATCGGGCGCCATCCTGAGCTATATCATGTGCAAGGGCATGAACCGGTCTATTTTCAATGTGATATTGGGCGGGTTTGGAACAGATCCGGCGACAGCGGCTGCCAATGCCAAGGCAAGCCCCGATCGGCCCGTAAAGGTAAGCAGCGCAGAAGATGCCGCATTTATCTTGTCGAATGCCCAATCCGTTATTATTGTGCCCGGATACGGGATGGCCGTTGCCCAAGCTCAACATGCGCTAAGGGAAATGTGTGACCATTTAAAGAAAAGAGGCGTAAAAGTACGATATGCGATTCATCCCGTAGCGGGACGCATGCCAGGCCATATGAATGTTCTTTTAGCGGAAGCCAACGTTCCTTATGAAGAAGTCCAGGAACTGGAGGAAATCAATAATGATTTTTCAATAGCAGATATTGCTTTTGTCATTGGGGCAAACGATATTACTAATCCGGCAGCCAAAACGGATCCGGCTTCCCCTATCTATGGAATGCCGGTCCTGGATGTAGAAAAAGCCAGGACGGTGCTCTTTATCAAACGTTCTCTGGCTTCCGGTTATGCGGGCGTAGACAATGATTTATTCTATCGTGACAATACATTTATGGTGCTGGGTGATGCGAAGAAAGTTTGTGATGATATTGTGAAAGGTTTATAAAAGGTTTTTTGTGAGGTAACTATGGTGAGCAGAAAGCCCGTTTTTATTAAATCTCCCAAGCCACAAGTCTATTGGACCGCTTAAACTTATGCGCCTATTTTTTTCTTATTTCATCTTGACAACAATGGCCTATGCTACGGCTCAAGCTGATCCTGTCATATCGATTTTGCCCAAACTAGAGTCGTTCATTCATAAGTCAATGCAACAAAAAAAGATCCCCGGCATGGCTGTCGCCGTTGTTTCAAAAGGAAAAATTATTTATACTCAAGGTTTTGGCATGCGGGCCATTGGACAGCCAGCGGCCATCAATCAGAAAACACTTTTTCAAATAGGCTCTATCTCCAAGGCTATCTCATCAACTCTCATCGCCATATTAAACCGGGAGCAGCAGATCAGCCTGGATCACCCCGTAGAATTCATTCCAGGAACGACTTTAAGGCATGTTCTGAGCCATACGACAGGCATACCACCTGCCGGATTTAATGCGTTGATCGAGCGGGGCGGTTCTCCTTTGGAAGCTCAGGAAAAGCTTCAAAGTATGATTCCCGAAGAGGAACCCGGGGGGAAATTCGCTTATCACAATGTGGTTTATAATCTGCTAACCCATATCATCGAAGACCATAGCAATGCCTCCTTTGAATCAGTTCTCCAAAGAAAATTGCTGAAACCTCTCAACATGACAGGCACCTCTTCCACCTGGGAAGCTTTTATTTCAGAAGAAAACCGGGTTGCGGTACATGTTTTAAAGAAGGTAAAGGGAAAGAAGGGCAAGATTATTAAAACAGCCGTGCAGCAGGTGCCCTACCGTAAAGATTATACAAACTTTCCGGCTGCGGGAGGTTTTAGTAGCAATATTGATGATATGGCCCTTTTTTTAGCTGCTGTCATGGGCGCCCGCCCGGATGTCATCTCTTCTCAAGATCTGGATGAATTTATCCATCCGGTGGTTCATACGCCCGATCAATGGCGCCGGACTCAAAAACACCGGGACCGCATTACGCAAACACAATATGGGCTGGGGTGGCGGCATATGACTTTTGCTGATCATCCTGTTGTCTTTCATGGAGGGTCGCTGCGGGGGTTTTGTACAATGCTCGCTTTCCTGCCGGAACAACAAGTTGGAATCGTTATTTTGCAAAATGCAGAGTCATCGCTCGCTTTTCTGTTATCCATGCAATTTTTCGACTGGGTATTAGGATTGCCATCAAGGGAATGGATTAAATAACTTCATGGAATACCTCTTGGTCCTTATATTAGCCTACTTCTCAGGTTCTATTCCTTACGGTTTTATATTAGCCAAATTTTTCGGGGGGGTTGATGTCCGGCAAATCGGCTCCGGGAACATAGGAACCACAAACGTATTGCGTACAGGCCATAAAGGTATGGCCGCCGCCACATTATTTTGCGATTTTTTTAAAGGGTTTTTACCGGTTTACATTGCCTCTCAACTTGGAATTGAGGATGTGTTTCTTTTAGGGATAGCCTATGCAGCCGTCCTTGGACATGTCTTCCCTATCTGGTTGAGGTACCGCGGCGGAAAAGGCGTTGCCACTTCCCTTGGCGTGTTTTGGGCGTTGTCAATACCTTTAGGCGTATTTTCAACTTTTATGTGGATAAGTATTACGCGGTTTATTAACATCTCATCCCTGTCTTCCTTGTGTATATTTTCACTCTGTCCTCTTTTTGCAGCTCTTGTTCTCTCCTGGCCCTTAGCCATTTTTTGCTTCGCAATCGCTGTGTTGATTTTCTGGACGCACCGTTCTAACATCCGCCGCCTCAGGACAGGAAAAGAAAAGGAAATTGGGGAAAGATAGGCATTGATTTCTGGCCATAACTGTATTTGACAAAAACCGTTAAAATGCATGAGTGGCCGATGTCTATTCAACCCTTAAATGCCAATTAAGATCAAAAAGAGGAATAGACCTCTTGCATAACCTTATGAATTGATTTCCAAGTTATAAATACCAGCAATTAAGTTACCTCAACTCGACGTAAGAAGGAATTTATGGGTAATGGCATTAGAGAAAGAAACA
>CAYRJJ010000084.1:0-6381 GCA_964424515.1 uncultured Candidatus Finniella sp.
CTTGTGTTCATGCAAAACCTGTTACCTCACAGGTACTTTTCGGATAAGCATTTAATTTAGTTTATTCCGTCCTCGCCTCGATAGGATGCGGCATCGCTGCCGAAAAAATCCTGTTG
Organism: uncultured Candidatus Finniella sp.; assembly: GCA_964424515.1. Classification (GTDB taxonomy): domain Bacteria; phylum Pseudomonadota; class Alphaproteobacteria; order Paracaedibacterales; family VGCI01; genus VGCI01. Next base: position 117 of record CAYRJJ010000084.1, read on the forward strand.
CGCCCTTACTCCTGAATCGGGTAGAAATAACTACGAGGTATTTTCATAAACTTATAGTTAAATGCCTAAGGTTAGATTATGGTGGTTCAATAGTCGTGTTTTTATCAAGAAAAATAGTAAAAATAATGAGTTAAGAAACATGATATTTAAAAAGGCCTTACCCTTGTTGGTTATTTTATGCGCTTTAGCTTCTGCCATATTGCATGCTCAAGGCGCGGAGTCTCTTCAACCTTCTTTTCACCAACCAGGAAGAACACATAATAAGCAGCAAGAACTGATTAATGCAGTAGTGGCAGGTGATTTAAGTTATGTTAAGTCATTGATTAACATACATGAAGTTGATAAAAACACGAAAGATATTGTAGATAAGAACTCTCTTCTTCATTTAGCTATACAAAATCAAAAAAAGGATATTTTTGATTTTCTTCTAAGTGCTAATGCTAATACTGATATCCAAAATAAGTATGGTGAGACACCTTTACACATAGCAGCACTCATGGGAAACAAATATTACATCGACGAACTCTTAAAAGAAGGAAGCACTAATGTAAATACGCAAGATATAGATGCTAATACCGTTTTTCATAAAGTTGTTCAATTGTCTAAATTAGAGTATATTGCATCTTTTATAGACTTAAAAAACTTTGACCATACCCTTAGAAATGCCAATAAAATGACAATTTTGGACATGCTAAACAAGATTAAGATTACTGATGTTACGGATGATAGTTCTAAAACGCTTATTATCAATGCCAAAGATTGCATAAGACGTTTTGCTAATATTATTGTAAAAGATATTTTAAAAGAAAAAATTTATGCTAGTCGTGATGTAAAAAAACTGGCGGAAGAAACCATAAAAAGTAATAAAAAGTTTTTTCTTTCTTACGCTTGGAGTAAGGAATATGAGACCACACCTATGGTAGATGACTTCGAGAATTTTATTAATAAGAAGTTAGGCATCACAAATTATTATAGAGACAGGCGTAGGGAAGAAGGATTGGGGATAACTCGTGGAACGTACATTGATAGTTTTATGCGGAATGCTCAAGAAGCAGATGTAGTAGTCATCTTCTTGAATGATGCTTACTTAAAGTCTCGCAATTGTATGTATGAGTTTTTACAAGTATGGAATGAGCAAAAGAAAACAATTTCTTTCAAAGCATTTATTGTAGCTAATCCAGACTTCGTCTCTAGCTTTTTTGAAGACCCCAACACGCCTGCTGCTCCCTATTATAATCATTGGAATGCTAAATATCTAAATTCAAGAACTAGAGATATGAACACTTCATCTTTAAAAGATAGGCTTCGTGTTCATCAAAAAGAAGATTTTATTCTTAATGTGCTCGATAATATAACGCCTCTCATAAATGAGCTATCTGATCGTATGCACTTACAAAACTATAAAGAGCTGCGTTTGAAATGTTTTGAAGATATATTTTGTGTTGCTTTAGATAAAAAAAGTTATACAAATAGGGAGGAGCATATATATGCAAACTTTTAAAATTTACTTAAATAGATCTTTGTTTTTTTAACGATGGTGTTAAATAAGGAGTGATGCAATGTTAAATAAAATATTTTACGTATTTATAGTAACTTTATCTTTTGTAGATTATAAATTAAATGCTATGGAAAACAATATTGAAGAAACGCCTAAAATAAGGGGACGAGTAGTTGAGTGGCTTCAGAATCCTAGGGAAGATCTTCAATTGAAGGTTATATTAAATCACGTAGATAAAGAAGCACGTTCAGAGAATGAAAATAAGAGCCAGCCAATAATGCTTACAGATGTCAAACGTATAGATAAACACGATGTTGGTACTTTTGAACACGCAATTCTCTTGGAGAGTGGCTCTCATATAGAGTTTGTGATACGTGCAAGAGGACCGCTTGGGTTTGGATATAAAATCTATACTGACAAAGAAATTATTGTGGAAAAATTGTATCAAATACATACTGAACAGCATTATAATTTTACTGAGAGTTATTTAAGGCGCTATCAAAATAATGCAAGAACTATTAAAGTTGATAATTTTTCTGATCTGGGTATTAAAGATAACGAAGAAAAAGGAAAAATGATGTTTTGTAATATAGAGTGTTTTAAAATTTATAATATGGTTTATAACGGGACTTATTATAATGCAGGTCGTCAATTAGAGCATTCCGTGAAAGCTAATATAAAGGGTGGAGGCGTGCATCAAGGAAGTTACTCCGAAAGTAAGTTTAATGAAGGTCTAAGCTGCATAAATAAGGATAGAAATTTTTTAATAGATAGTGGAAAACTACGTATAGCATTCTTAGTTTTTGCAAATCAAGAAGCAAAAAATAAATTCTATAATTCTTACCAAGATATAAAAATAGATGAGTCTTTTTAAGATTTAATAGATCTTGTAGTTAATGGAACTAACTTAAGGATTAAAACGTATTGTATCATATTCTTCAAAATTGATATGGATAATTATTATGAAAAAAATCTTAAAGTTTCTCATCTTTCCAGTCTTTGTTATCCTAACCCTTTCAACGCCACGAATGATTCAGGGTATGGATCCTTCTTATGATATAGTTGAGAGGGTCTTTGATTCCAATATTCGCTATAGTTCTGCCATTGTAGATCATTATTATGAAGGTAACGGAACGTTGTTAACTCTCCCTCGCTCCCCACAAAAAGCTCGTACCCAGTCTGTACTCCTTTATAATACTCCCCCTACGCGAGAGACAATCCTTATGAGAGTGATTCCTGGAGAGGATGGTCGGAAACAAATTCGCAATACAACGTCATGGCCCTATAGTATTCATGCCCATCTGCATATGATATTGGGTAGAGAACCCTATGGAGGTTCCGGTGTCATCGTTGGCCCTCATCACCTATTAACGTGTGGTCATAACGTTTATAATTTCGACACAAAATCTTTCTTCCAAGAGATTTCGGTTTATCCTGCCCTCAATGGAAATGTAGCTCCTTTTAACAAAGTGAAAGTGGTCAAAGCTTATATATTTAGGAGATGGCAAGACCAGGGTGATCAACGGTTTGATATTGCTTTGTTGCTTCTAGACCAATCCATTGGAAACTATACAGGGTGGGGTGGTCTCTTAAGTGCCCCTGATGCACGTATTTATCAAGAAAATGTTGATATAACAGGTTACCCAGCAGATAAGGGCTTTAACCAGATGTGGACCATGTGTGATAGAGTTAGGACGGTAAAAGCGGAGGAGTTTGAGTATGAAATTGATACCGCTGGAGCTCAAAGCGGTAGCGCTATTTGGATCAATCAGCAGGATATGCCGATGGTGTTGGGAGTGCATACCTTGGGGGATTATATCATGAATTCCGGGGTGCGCCTTTCGGAAGAAAAGTTTAAGAAACTTTTCAAAGTGATTGGGGATACTTATAACCTTAATAAGATTGATAGTCTGATAACAAATTCTTGGCTGGATTTTATAAGACAAGGATTTTTATCGCCTCAGGGAAGCAGCCGAATAATAGCTTGTCCTCCTGTGCCTCTTGTAGCGCGAGGACATGAAGAAGACTATCGAAGGTTTTTAAAAGGCTTCTTAGTTTATGTGCCACAAGTTTTTAGACCGCAAGCGGAAAGCGACGATGGAGAGATCATCCTGCCGATAGCAGACTTAAAGAATCCCTTAGAAAGTACCTTTGATTTGTCGCGGTGTGCAGATATGGGCCAGTCTTTAAGCATATCGACGGGTTATCGGAAGGAGAAGAAAGCGGAAAATGCAGGAAAGACTGAGATATGGATAACTCCAAGATTTTTAATTGAAAAGGAACTCAACACGACTGCGAAACATTTTCAAGAGATATATAGCAAATGGAAAGAAAATGCTCCGGTTGGCATTTTCTGGACATATAGCGACGATGATTTATCATCTTATTATTATCTTATAACCCAAAATATGGACGAATTATGTGCGCCAGGCGTGGTCGGGAAAGGTACCAAAAATAGTTTATATCTATACACATCTAAAGTTGAATTGTCTGCCTCACGATCACTGATACAACACCTATTGTTCCTGGCTTCGCCAGTAACACAAGCCCCTGTTAATTTTTATATTCGTTTTGCGGACGATATTTCTCAAGTTAAACAAACGATTCCTCCTTCTCTGGATTGGTTGAGACTTCAGGATGAAGCCGCTTATACAATGTTTTTTAACGGCGCATTGATTTACAGGCCGAAGCCGGGAAGTAATGATGGTATGTTAAAACTTCCGATAAAAGGCTTATTCGAACCATTAGAAAGCACGTTTGATTTATCGCAGTGTGGGGATGCAAGTAAGTATTTAAGCATATCGACAGGTTATCGGAGGGCAAAGAAAGAAGAAAATGCAGGCAAGATTGAGATATGGCTCACCCCACGGTTTCTGATCGAAGAGCAACTTCATACCTCTGCGAAACATTTTCAATATTTCCAAGAGACTTATAGCAAATGGAAAGAAAATGCCCCGATCGGCATTTTCTGGTCATGGGGAGGATCGGACAGCTTATCAGATTATGATTACCTTATAACGCAAAATATGGATAAATTATCGAATAATAATTTGCATCACAAATGGAGAGAGAAAGACGGGGAGACTAGCTGTATTACGTCGCATATGTGGCGCGCGTCAGACTATCTCTCCCGATTCCATGTTCGTTTTGTGGACGGTGTTTCTCAAAACAAACAAAAAGCCGGATCTACGGTTCCACCTTGACTGAGAAGTCGGGATGAAGCCGTTTACAGGAGGTTTTTTAACGGCGCATTGATTTACAAGCCGACTCCAGAAAGTGATGACGGGAAGATTGTTCTGCCGATATCCACGTTAAAAAACCCATTAGAGGGTACGTTTAATTTATCACAGTGTGGGGATGCAAGTAAGTATTTAAGCATATCGACAGGTTACCAGAAGAAAGCAGAAAATGCAGACGAGGTTGAAATATGGCTTACTCCACGTTTTTTAATTGAAAAAGAACTCAACATGGCTGCGAAACCTTTACAAGAGATTTATAGCAAATGGAAAGAAAACGCTTCAGTCGGCATTTTCTGGACATGGCCAGGAAGGTGGGGTGACTTAGAGTATGATTATCTTATAACGCAAGATATGGACGAAATATCAGATAATAATCTGTATATAAAATACACTTCCACTGGAAATGCGCACTGCCGAATGTACACTGATCGTCCTGTATATGACATATGTTTGGTCGTTGGGCAACAGTTCAGATTCATTTTATGATAAACAATGAGAATTAAGAACAATTGCCCACAATTATCGTAATTGTTAGTACCTGTTATCTAACATGAAGAGAGTTCGGGCAAAAAGTTCCAACAGTAATTAGGAATCCTTTTTGTACTGTTTAGCATGTCTTTTAACTTAATACTTAAATTGGCATGGCGGTTGCATGCATCGTTATGATATGCCGCATATTTTAAGGCATCTCATCAGGAGTTCCCGCTCAAAATCATTTTAATATATTGTAAATGTACAGTTTTATTTAAAAAAGCCTACGAAAAACTTCTTATGCTATTGATTTTGCAAAAATATTTTATTTAATAAAACCAAAAGGATGAGATATTTTTCGTAAACTTTTTTCAACATAAGCATTTAAAATCAACAAATTAATTGTTTTACTGGCGGGAACCACTGGCATCTCATTCAAGGAGAGGGATTGAAGCTGTAGAAACAATCATTCAGAAAATATAAAGAATTTTTATGAATAGAAATCTAGTAAGCGTTCACGGGTTTAATGCGTTGAATTCAGCTGTATATTTTTTGCCCAGCCTAAACTTTAAAAATGCCATCAAAAATTAAAAGACAGCAAATTCAATCGTTTATGTCCATCTTTTGTATTTTGATATAATGAAAGAATATTTTAATTGGTTGTTTTAAAATGATTTATACCCGTGAACGCTTACGAAATCTAAGCCGTAAGGAAACGCGGGGAAAATTTATTAACCTGTTGAACAGAATACATTTTTCAAAAAATAGTGTTTGACTTCCGCTCGACGACCATCGTAATGTGACACGTAAGCTGAAGAAATGGCCATAGGGGTCAAGCATCTTTAGCTTATGTGGCGCGTTTGCGGAAGTCTGCAACACGCGACCTGCGGGCACGTTCAATACCCGCAAGCCGCTGGCCATAACACAAACTCTCTGGGAGTTCATATGATGGTTAAACGTACCGTAGCGCATATTTTGCGCCATTTCAATCCACTCCTTAAACGGCCGGAAGGCCGGAAATTCAACGACTTGCCTCATATGGAATGAGGGAGGGCGG
>CAYRJJ010000085.1:0-6380 GCA_964424515.1 uncultured Candidatus Finniella sp.
CTCTCTCCCTACCGGGGGGTGAGCAATTACAAATTTTAATATGTCCAAAAATATAATGTTAAATAAGGGATATAAAAGCGGATAAAAGAACGAGATGGCGGAAAATAAAGTATTTGATAACGCTTCTTTAATGATTGTCCTGATTTTATCCCTATCTTCTCCTGGTTATGGCAGTGAACATGGGGAAAGGCCACCTCCTGAACCGGGTCCCGATATCATCACGCAAGCTTTCACGCAACAGGAAAAGCAAGGAGATGAAATCCGGGAAAGAACGCAGAAAAGATCAGAAGCGCGGAGTGTCCAAAAAAAAGGTGAAGGGTTGGAAAAGAAGTTTAAAGGCGCCGCTTCCCCCTTAAAAAATCTGGGCACGATGGCCTCTATTGTTGCTACCGTTAGTGGAGACCCCCACGCAAAAATAGCAACCGCCGCTTTCGAGCTGGCTATGTATGCCGTTGAGGGATTGGGAAAAGGGATTGCTAAAATCGTCATCGGCATCGGCCGTTATCGGGAACGGTCCCAGGAGATTCTCAGCGCTATAGAAGTTCTGGTGGAGGGTGCTCAACAATCCCTGGAAAAAATCAAAGATCTTCAAAAAAAGCAACAGGAACTTCTGGATGCTGATCAGGATGCTGATAAAAAGGCGCCTGAATCCTCGCCAGACTCTTCCTCCCTCAAACAATTCGGCCAGAAACTCTATAATGCCCAGGCCAATCTTCAAAACAAAATCCGCCAGGCAACCGACTACGTGACCAATGAAAAAGCGAAGAAAGGGGAAAAGCTCAAAGCCATCCAGGCTGACTTAAAAAAAGAAAACGAAAATTATGCGGAAATTATCAAGCTTATTCAGATTAAATTATTGCAAGACGCTGTTAAGGAGATTGACCGGAAAATTAATATAGGGAATACCATTCAAAAACTGCAAGAAGATAAGAAGTTCTATGAGAATGCCAGAAAAAACATCTCAACAAGCAAATCAACAGCCAAAAAGGAACGCGCGGATATTGAAGAAAAAAATAACAGAACGCTTGAAGACCTTGTTTATTACATGAACTTTCAACACTCCCCGACAGAGACGCTTGAAGTGCTCACGGACAGTCGGGTTGAGCTTATTGAAAAAATCAATGAATTAAGCCGCTTAACAAACATGGAGGATATCCGCTATTTGGAAGAAAAAGGGATAGAGGCGAGCAACCCGCAAATGGACAGGTCAACCATCGTCATTTTATATCGGGAAATTGATGACATCAAAAAGAAACTTGATGAGTTAACAAAAGTGGTGACGGAAATTGACGATATAAAAGGTCAACTCAATGATTTAAGAGGAAAAACGTCAAACTCCATGCCCTCCCCTCCGGTGTCTTCACGCCTGGCAGGTTCTCGGATAGAAAAATGGAAAGTATATTCCGGTCCAGATAAGGATGGATCTGGAAAGTAAAATTTATGATCAACCAGGAGAAAAATTTCATCAAAGTGGAATTGTCAGATCTGCGCATATTGGCCTGCCTGATTCATTAAATTTTAATATTTTATAAAATATAATGTAAATAGTTGCGTATAAAACAGGAAAAGAGCACAGCTCATGAAACATACTACATTTTATAAATATTCTTTAATATCCACCATCAGTTTAGCCGTCACTTATGCCGGTTATGGCAGTGACCATAGGAAAAAGCCCTCTTCCCAACCCAAGCAGGATATAACCACAGAAGCTTTAAAACCACAAGCAGGCGAACCCGTGCAGGATGTAAGCACAGAAGCTTTAAAACAGCAACTGGACGGCAAATCCGTACAGGATATCATTACGCAAGTTTTAGAAAAACAAGCAGACCAAGGTGATGAAGATATTAAAGATATCCAGAAAAGAACACAGAAAAGATCAGAAGCGCGGCACCTCCAGGAAAAGGGAGAAAAGTTTGAAAAGAAAGTGGAAGGCGTAACCTCTCCCTTTGAACACGTAGGAATAACGGCCGCTCTGGTAGCATCAGCCGGCGGAAGCTATCAGGGGAAAAAGGTTGCTGCTGCTTTCGAGCTTGCTGTTCTTGCCATTGAAGGATTGGGAAAAGGATTTGCCAAAATCATCATCGGCGTCGGCCGTTATCGGGAACGGTCCCAGGAGATTCTCAGCGGTATAGAACTCCTGGTGGAAGATGCTCAAAAATCCCTGGAAAAAATCAAGGATCTTCAAAAAAAGCAACAGGAACTTCTGGATGCTGATAAGGATGCTGATCAGAAGGCGCCTGAATCCTCGCAAAGCCCTTCCCCTCTCAAACAATTCGGCCAGAAGATCTATAATGCGCCGGCCCATATTCAAAATAAAATCCGTCAGGCAACCGACTACGTGACCAATGAAAAAGCGAAGAGAGGTGAGAAGCTCCAGGCCATCCAGGCTGACTTAAAAAAAGAAAACGAAAATTATGAAGAAATTATCAAGCTTTTTCAAATTAAATTATTGCAAGACGCCGTTAATGAGATTGACCGGAAAAAGAATGTAGAGAACATAGCGGGAACAATTGGCATCCTGAAAAGGGATAAAGAAGCCTATGAGCTGGCCAAACAAAACATCTCAGCCGGAAAATCAAAAGCCAAAAAGGAAGTTACGGATATTGAAGAAAAATATAAGGGAACGCTTAAATCTATTGAATATTTTGAAAACTTTAAAAAATCCTTCACAGAGACGCTTAAAAAAGAACTCGAGGAGGAACGGGCTAAACTTATTGAAAAAATCGAGCAGTTAAAACGCTCAACAAAAAGGGGAGCTATCGTCTCTTTGGAAGAAAAAGGGAGAGATGCCAACTCACAAGTGGACAGGTCAACCATCGCCGCTTTATATCGGGAAATTGACGGCATTAAAGAACGGCTTGCAAAACTTGAAAAAGGGGAAGGGGCACCAAAAACGGGCGGCATAAAACAACAGCCCGATGACGCAAGGAAAGCGTTAGCAGGAATTATGAAAAATAATTAAAAATTGGTAAACCCCCAGCTATGCTGGGGAGACTCCAAAAGTTTGACATTTACGAGAGTATGGATGTTTCCTTTTTGTGTAAGCCGCCCGGCTTTAACAGAAAGGAAACAAAGATGAGTATACAAGGCTATGAACGTTTAAACCATACGATTTGGGAGTGCAAATACCATGTTGTATTTATTCCTAAGTATCGCAAAAAGGTATTATTTGGAGCTTTGAGAGAATACATTGGGCCTGTTTTTCGCCAACTTGCTTCTCAAAAGGGTTGCGAGATCTTAGAGGGTCATACTCTGAGTGACCATGTACACATGCTGATATCAATTCCTCCCAAATATGCAGTATCGGGTATTGTGGGTTATATTAAGGGTAAGAGTGCGATATACATTGCTCGAAATTTTCGAGGTAAGGAGAGGAACTTTACCGGTGAAAATTTTTGGGCGCGTGGGTATTTTGTATCAACAGTTGGAAGAGATGAGACAATAATCAGGGAGTATATCAAAAACCAGGAAGAGGAAGATATACGCTAAGGTAAATTGAACCTCTTCAACTCTTAAGTCCGCCTTGGGCGGCTCACATTCATACCTCCGGCTATGCCGGAGGTATTTGATTTCAAAATGATGTAAGGGAAAGGACATTAAATGGAGAAGCCAGGATTTGATCTGGCAATAGCCATCATTTACCCCTTCCTTCGTCATCGCGCATAGGGGACAACCTGAAAAAATCCGCCATTGCGCTGTACACGCTCTGCCCAATGACAGATAATATATCGTTTATACTAAAAAATGTACCTTGCCCTTGTATTTTTACAAAAGCTGGTGGAGTCTAGGAGATGCAACCCCCTTCTTCCGGCTTATATCTTCTTCTTATGAGGCTTCTCATGGCAACTCTCTCCCATACTTGAGCATCAAAAAAACAGGAATGACCATTATTTCAAATATTACAATGGCTTAAAGATTGATTTGAAAAGAAAAAACCTTCACCTGTCAGGTCAAGCAACGGAACAAGATCATCCTGGCGCAACCCTCCCGTACCAGAGTTTTTCCCAGGACAATTTTACCGCTTTTGCAGGGTTGCCTTTATTGGTAGAAATGGCTCCAGCCTCTGGCTTAACTCAAACTGGTGAGCAGATGCAGATCAAAATACAAGGTTGGATGGACGCGCAAATCATCCTATGCTTTTACTTTTGCTGAACATAGCCGATTTCAGGATAGGTTCTGCAATATTCAATATCAAGAGGCGGTGATATTTTTTAAATTTGAAAAATCCCGCTTTACTTCGATTTGGTCGGGGGAGAATAAAGGTGGGAATGGTCAGCAAAGATGCGGTGGAAAAGATGCTTCAAGAAGTTATTATATTTCAAGAGGCTGGAATTCTGATACTTGCCTGTATAAAGATGCTGAATCAGCGCATACCGGGGTTCACCCTGAAGGTCCCTGAAATGCAAGTAAACGATACCTTCTTCCGTACGGATCACTTCTGAAGCCACAGGCCCCAAGTTGGGAATATGGAGGACAACCTCCTGATGCTGCCGTAAGGAATGATGCCTCAGCTCCTTGTGGCGCAAGCGGGCGCCACCCAGAGAAATATCATGAATATGGACGGGAATCGCCTCGCCATCCAGGGTCAGGCTCCCTTCCTCATCTACCTGGAAGCGTTCATCTGTTCTGGGACGCGGATGTTCAACGCTGATCAGAAGCATAACAACCAGCATGAAAACGTTCATGGTCGCCCATATGGCTGAAACCGGAAAAAATCCGCCTTCAGATCCCGGGCTATTCTCAGGAATGATATTGATCAGCATTCCTCCGGCTGTTAACAGAAGCAACGTTAAACTGATCCAGAAAGAGAATTGGTGGGTGCGACGTTGCTTGCTTGGACGCCCCATTTGTCCTTTGGGCGTTACTCCGAATTCTTGCTTGAAAGGGGTAACCAGGCTGCTTATGACGGTTGGCATAACCTGAATGGCCTCCAAAGAGGCGACGGAGCTGCTCAACAAGGGAATATAATGCCGCGGCGCTAACCAGAGCGTGATAAACAGGTTCATTAAATACGCCGGGAAGTGATAATAAATCAGCTCTGAATAATGGGTAATCAGCAGCGCCGGATATCCTGTCCATAAAAACACAATAGGCACAACAAAGCTGAACAAACGGGTAAAAGGACTAATCAACCAATGCCATGGAAAAAATAAAACCCTGTGTATAAACTTAAGGTTAGGCCCTACCGGCCCGTCCTTCATAAACATGGTTTGAATCGTGCCCCGGCACCACCGCTTGCGTTGCGTAAGCAAACTGGGTAAGGACTCTGGCGCAAGGCCATGGCTTAATTTTTCATTAAGGTAGCGTGTGACGTATCCATGACGGAGCAAGGCAAGGGTTGTGGTTAAATCTTCCGTGATGGACCGGGTGGGAACCCCGCCCGCCTCACGCATAGCCGTGCGCCGCGTCAAACTGCATGAACCGCACCAAAAAGCGGCATCCCATCCATCCCGCGCCGGCATCATGACATCAAAGAATAAACGTTGATCATCCGGCGCAGAGTCGTGTAAATGCAGGTTAGACTGCACATAGTCTTTATTAAAGAAATGTTGGGGGGTTTGTAAAATGGCGACCTTTGGATCAATAAAAAATCCAACCGTCCGGTACAGGAAATTCCGAAAAGGAACAAAATCCGCATCAAAAACGGCAATAAAATCACCATTGGTCACTTCAAACGCATGATTCAAGTTACCCGCTTTTGCGTGAATCCATTCTTTTCGCCGTATATAGCCTGCCCCAACCTCTTCACAAAAGTCTTGCACCCAATCCCGTTTTCCATCATCCAAAACCCAAACCTTTAATTTTTCTTTTGGCCAATCCAGGTGTAAACACCCCAGGATGGAGCGCTCAATGACTTCTATTCCTTCGTTATAAGTGGGCAAGAAAACGTCAATGGTCGGCAGATCTTCAAGAGGTAAGCCACGCAAAGCTTTTTCATATTTATCCGCCTGGGATTTGCGGTCCGAATGGCGCATCAAGGTGACATAAAAAACTAAACTTTCCACAGAAACAAGAACTTCAATGAAAAAACAGAACCAGATCCAAAGCCCCAGCCCTGTCGGCATGGGAACGGGCAGCGTTGTCGCAAACAAACGCCACATCATATAGCGTATCCAGAAAACAGATAAGACCCCAATAATAGCCAGCCGCACCCACCGGCTGCTTCTATCCAGATGCGGCAGGAACAAAAGACAAAATGCAAATACAGCTACAGAGAGAATATATATGTTGAAGCCCATCAGCTTCTCCTTTCTCTCTCAATTTAAAGTAATAAATGCAAATAAATGGTTAACTCCTTTAAAAAATGTAAAGAATTTATGAAATCTTGAGACATCTAACTAAAGAACGCTAAAAATTTTGTGAGCCACGTTTCAAGATTT
>CAYRJJ010000086.1:0-6378 GCA_964424515.1 uncultured Candidatus Finniella sp.
CTGTAAATCTCGTATTCATAATATTTGTAATCCTAAATTTTAGGAATGACGGAGCACTAGTATTCATTCAATTCACAAATATGCGCAAGCGGTAAACCGCAAGATATTCCTTAGCATAGCCCCTTGAAAGACTGGAAACATCACTTTTCTTTGCGGGTTATGCGGCGCCACCTATTATTTTAATGGCTTTTTCTATAGATAGAAGCCTGTTTATGGGGTGGCGCTTGTCAACCAAACGATTACCAGTTAACAAATGCGAAAGTCCTTGATAAGATCCCGGCAGAGTTAGATGCATATGCGGAATGCCTGGATGTCATCCGCGCCGGGCAACCTGTACGCCAGAATTCTCATAATAGTCCAAAGGAAGTATCTTGATTTTCGGCTTAAAGGACTTTTTTATAAATTCGGCGCTTTACTTTTTTCCGCCTCTTATTCCATGCCCCGCTGGATGATTGAATTGAGGGAAAAAATTGTTATGGCTTTTACAGCGCTTATACCACTTCTCCGCCTCTTCCTGGTCTGCCTGGCCTTTACAGACGCTCCCCTGCTGGCCGGGGAACGAGAGACCCGGCAAGAATCCCTTTTCTACAGCCCCTTATCGTTTACCGCGTTTCAGGACAAGCTTATTACTGTCCTTAACGCCCGTCCGTGTGAAAAAAGACGGGAAACGGATATCCCTGTTTTTGTGGAAGGACGGGGAGAATATGGCGTAGATCCATTGGAAGCCCTCGCTCTTCTGGGAAAAAGCCCTTATGAAGAACGCTTGTGGTTAGCCGCCCAGGAGGCTTCCGGCGCTCATCGGGTAGTCCATAAAAATGGCATTCACTTCAAGATCGACACGATGGAAGATCTGGACCCTGCCATGGAAAGCGCGATCTATCTTTTTTACCAGACTGTTTTTGGGCGAGGCGTTACGCCTTCCTGCCTATTAACCTTCCGTAATCTTCCCGTTAAAATTGCCCCAAAAAAACGTCCGGATGAGCCACTCATCCTTCAGGATTACCGCTGCAAAAAGAGTGAGTATGAACACGAAGGCGCTGGCCATAAGTTGACTCAATGGGTATTGGATCACCGTGATATTCTGCGTCATCTGGAGGACAGGACGTTGAATGTCGCTGTCCAGGCTTCCCAGACCGTTCAGGGGATCCTGCTAACGGATTTTATGGAAAAAGTGGAAACAGGTAGGCAACAATGGGAGAACATCAACACGCAAACCATCCAGGAATTTTTTCTAGGAAGCCTTCTGACTATTGCTGAAGATCTGAACCCTAATAACGTCATGCTGGGAGAAGTCGCAGAGAACCGCTTTGTCGTGATTGGCATCGACAATGACCGTTCTTTTGCCTTTCCTATTGTCAAAACGCCTACCTCCCATATGATTCAGGCAAAAAACTGTCTGTTGGCCATTCCCCATATCCTTAACCAACGTCTGCATCCAGATGTCGCCTCCAAATGCCTGGCGCCGTGTGAAGAACTGGTAGCAAGGTGGTTCAAGGGTCTTTATGAACGGGAACAATCCTATAACACGATGATCAAATCCAACGCCTTTTTCTTGTCTACGGACAACTCTACACCTATACCCATCCATACAAAGCTCGGGATACCCTTGCGACTTGTTCCCGGAACCGTTACGGACCTCCTTGAACGGATGCGTCTTTTACAGGATTATTTAAAAAATCATACCCGACCTACATTACGTGACATCTTCTTCCATATGGATCCCCTGCTGGCTGAATATTACAGCGAACTTTGTCAAGTATGTCCTTCTCCCCTTAAATGCATTGAGGAATTGTATGATCCGGACAGTTTTTCCAAATACATCCCTCACATTCTGCCTCCCCCTACTATATTACCGGATGGCCGGACAGTGGAGCAAGCTCTGACTTCCGCCCGGAGATCCCCTGATGATTTTATCGTCGAACGCAAAGAGACGCTGGACAACGCTTACTCGCTTTTCCTGGATGATACGGCAACAGCATATCTGAATCTGGACTTTATTAAGCCTGATAGATATAAGCAGGAAGAAGATTTTCTTCGTGCGCTAATTCTGATCTCCCAAACCAACATTGAGGTCTCAAAAATCAAGACGGCGAGGTGGGGTGATCCTGAAATTCTCAAAATGCTTGGGCGTCGCAAGGCGCCTTTAGAATGCATTCAACTTGCGGCTACTTTACGGGCGAACTTGCCCGGCGCAGGTATGAGACTGGAAAAATCAGATTCCTCCTCATACGCCATTTCAGGTACAGGGGGGAAAATAGCCATTCTGTGTGACCTTATTGCGCTCTTTCCAGAAATGACGGCTCTTTCTCTAGACAATAATCAATTAACTTCGTTGAAGCCCCTTATGCCTACGCTGCGCCATCTTTCCCACCTCACAAGTCTCAGTTTAAATAATAATCCCATTGATGACCCATCATCTTTGCTTCACCTAACGCAGCTTAAGTCTCTTACAAAACTTTTTTTGGCGGAAGTGAAGCTTGTAAATCTGGATGCGCTCCCCCGAATGCCTGCTTTAAAGGATCTGGATCTGACAAATAATGGCATTACCTCCCTAAAAGGCTTGCTAACCAAACAAAATCATACGAAATTTCCTCAGCTGCTTACTTTGATCCTTGCCAAAAATCAATTAACCAGCGATGACTCTCTGAAGCTTATTTTAAATTCAAATTATCTGACCCTCCTTGATCTCAGCGCAAATTTCCTTACAGAAGTACCCGCATTAAGAAATCTTAGATGGCTCAACTATATCGATCTTAGAGAAAATGTCATTCCAGACCACCAATTAGGTCAAGAAGATTCAAGAATTTCATATAGACCCCAAAGAAGTAACCAAAGCAGATCAGAAAGAACTCAAAAACGTTTCGGCTGGTTTTTTTGAACTTCTCAACGGCTACGCCATAGCGTTGAGCCGAGAAATAAAACGAGGCAACTGACGACAATGGTAGCGCCTGAAGGCGTGTTGAAAGTGATCGCCGCAAGAAGGCCGGTGGAGATCCCGAAAAAGGCAGTCACCGCAGCCATTAAGGCCATCTGCTCCGGGCTATTGGCAAAACGGCCAGCGGTAGCGGCAGGCGTAATGAGTAAAGCGGGCATTAAAAGGGCGCCCACAGCCTTGAGGGCAATCGCAACCGTAAAAGCCAGGATCACCATAAATGCAGCACGGACAAGGCCGACGGAAACGCCAGCGGTTTGCGCAAGCTCTTCATCCAGGGTTAACAGAAGAAGCTCGCGCCACTTCCAAAAGAAGAAAGCGCCCACCAAAAAAGCGCATCCATAAATCCAATAGAGATCCTGTAGCCGGAGGGTCAGAATATCCCCAAACAAATAACTTTCCAAATCCGCGTTTGAGCCACTTTTCGATAAAGCCAAAACCCCCAGCGCCAAAGCGCTGTAAGATATAATCCCCAGCCAGGCATCAGTTGACAAGTGTTGACGGCTGTGCGTCTTTGACAAGATGGCGGCGCACAGCAAGCAGACGGCCACAATCCCGATATTCATATCAATGTGTAACAGGATCCCGAGCGCAATGCCCAAAAGGGAAGAGTGCGCCAGCGCATCGCCAAAAAACGCCATGCGGCGCCACACCAGAAAGCATCCCAATGGACCGGTTGTCAGGGCTAACCCGAAACCCGCAAGAAGGGCTTTAGATACCATCGTGGTGAAAAATAAATCAATCATGGGATTCACAAGCTCCATCATGGCGATGATCATGTTCATGCTGGTAAGGGGCCACAAATAATTTCTGATAACCGGGATCCGCCGTCACCTGGGCGGGATGGCCCGAGCAGCAAACATGGGTATTCAGACAGACAACCTCATCGCTCGCCGCCATCACCAGATGAAGGTCATGGGACACCAATAAAATGGCGCATCCCCGGTTATCCCGTATCCTGGCGATCAGCTGATAGAGTTCTTCTTGCCCCAAAACATCCACCCCTTGCATCGGTTCATCCAGAACCAGCAAATCTGGCGTGATCAACAAAGCCCGCGCCAGCATCACCCGTTGCATTTCTCCTCCCGACAAAACCGTCAATCGGCTGCGCTTGAGGGCAAGGGCGCCCACTTCCCTCAGGCACGTATCAATCAAGGGCTGAATTTTGGTATTCCGTTCCGACGTACCCAGGCTTAAAAGACGCTCCACCGTCATCGGCAAGGTGGGATTCATATCCAGCTTTTGGGGCATATAACCAATTTTAAGGCCAGGCTTGCGCATCAAGGTTCCCCGCGACAGGGGGACAAGTCCTAACATAACTTTCAGCAAGGTTGTCTTTCCCGCCCCATTTGGTCCAATCAATGTCACGATCCGGCCCGGCATAAGGGACAACGATACATCTTCCAGGATAACTTTATCCCGGGTCGCAGTTGGACGTTGAACCCATATATGATCCGCAACAATAAGAGGCGTTGTCATTTAAAAGCTTCCTTCTATCCCCAAGCGCCTATTTAAACTTTTCTTCATGAGGGTACACCCCCCAAATACACCGGCGCTTGATCCATCCCCGATGTCCTTCAACATCCAGACGGCACCAATCCTTACGGCACTCCACCAGCTTTCCCAGAACGCCGGGATCTAAATGCGCCAGCACACGTGAAGTTTCTTCCGGTTCCTTGTAAAGCTTGCGTTGTTTTTGTTGAATAACAGCTGTTCGCTTCCCGCACAACAGGCTTTTATGGACCCATCCCTGGGTTCCTTGCCAGTCCCGAACCTGCCGCCATGTATCAAATTCCGCTATAATTTCGAGGGGAAGCCCCAGGCGCACAAAAGTCCATTCGGTCGGATAGTTATTTCCGGGGCCCACATGCAGGTTGACCGTTTTTGCGCGAAGGGACGCAAACCGGGGCAGTGGTAAAGAAGGGGGGGTTGCCAGAGCTTTTTCCATTCCTCCGATGACTAATAAGAGCCAAATTAAACAGGATTTCATTTTTATCTTATTCCGGTTGAACCGAACCTGCCATCGCCTCGATCGGTTTTATCGAGCGGTTGCTGCTCGTCCCAAGCAACAGACGTCACAGGCGCAATGACCATCTGGGCAAACCGCATTCCCCGGGTAAAGGTAAAGGGTTCCTGTCCATGATTAATCATTATCCCCATAATCTCCCCCCGATAGTCCGCGTCAATTGTGCCGGGAGAATTCAAAACCACTACGCCATACTTGACTGCAAGGCCGGAACGAGACCGGATTTGGCCTTCATATCCCGCCGGTAGGGCCAGCGCAATACCTGCCGGAACCGCCCGCCATTCCCGGGGCTGGAGAACCATATCTTCTTCGACAGCAGCGTAAAGGTCTAAGCCAGCGGAAAGCGGCGTGCCATAAGAAGGGAGAGGTAAACCCGCCCCATGGGGAAGCCGCTGCAAGCCAACGTTTAATTTCTCTTTTAAAACTTCCCTAAAGGCAACGAAAGCAGACATTTTCATCCTTTTCTTTATGAGTAGAAGCCTACCCTGTCTATTTAACACTTGTATGGATACATGATATACCCTTACACAAATTTTGCCAATTCACGGATGAAAATCCAGCCGTTTTGATCATCCCCGCCAATGTTTCCTGATCTGGAAATTGGCGGATACTTTCCACCAGATATTGATAAGCGTCCCGGTCTTTGGCAATCCATTCCCCCAGCGCAGGAAGAAACTGAAACGAATAAAAATCGTACGCTTCTCGCAAGGGGGATAAGGTAACGCGGCTGAATTCCAAACATATAAATTTTCCACCGGGCTTAAGGACGCGGCATGCTTCCGCCAAGGCTTTATCGAGATATGTCACATTGCGAAGGCCGTATGCAATGGTATACAAGTCCACCGAGTTATCGGCCAGGGGTAAGTTTTCCACATTTCCACAAACCCACTCAATTCCCCCGCTCATTCCACAGGAAAGGCCTGGTAAAATACCCTGGTTAATGGCGCGGTCCCGTCCGGCTTCCACCATCTCAGGCGTCAGGTCACAAACCGTGATCCGGGGGTTCAAGTGAGGGTAAGTCCTTGCCAAACGAAAAGCAATGTCTCCCGTGCCACCTGCGCCATCCAGGACACGGGCGTTGTGAGGTAAGTTGAGTTCCCAAACCAGATGATCTTTCCATAATCGATGGATGCCCCAACTCATCAGATCATTCATGAGATCATACTTTTGGGCAACACGACGGAAAACGTCTCTGACGCGACCCGTTTTCTGAAGGGCTGAAACAGCTTCAAAGCCAAAATGTGTTTGCTCCGCCATGATTATTTCTCACTCAACCCCATGATTCTTTCCTCCTCAAAATAAAGACTCCCGTATTCCGTGTCTATCCTGCATTGTAGGGCGTGTTATCAATTATCGGCTTTTGGGCTGCAAATGGCGGTTTTCTGCGCTTCCGTTTCTCAAATACGCCTTAAGTATTCTG
>CAYRJJ010000087.1:0-6149 GCA_964424515.1 uncultured Candidatus Finniella sp.
ACAAAAATTTTAATAGCTGTAATCCTAAATTCTATGCATGACCGAGCACTAGTCGTGAAATTAAAAAGTTTGCCGTTCTAAAAGTCTATCATCATTTACTTCCTCGGCTTTTTCCTATCATCCCTAGGGCGTGTCACCAGTTATCGGTTTTTGGACTGCAAATGGCGATTTTCTGCGCTTCCGTTTCTAAAAATAAGCCTTAAGTATTCTTGCGATACGGTTCTCAAAACCCGCCATTTTCGCCACAAAATCCTTCAATTGATGACTCGCCCTAGCATAACTTGCCAGGAAAGGTGAAACACGCTCGGCTTTTAACCTTGAAGGATTAAGGGAAGAGATTCTAAATAGATTTACAAGGCTGACAAAAAGAGATGGCGTTTTAAGCGCCTTGTCACGAATGCCGGAAAATAAATCAGGGAGAATTGCAAATGAACGATAACAAACAATATTTAAATGACCTCAAGCAAGAACTAAGCGACTACAAAAAAAAATTATCCGCCATAAAAGATTCCTTTAATGGAAAAACAGGTAAAGAAGTGGAAAATATTTATAATTCATTTCAAAGTATTTTCCAAAAAGCGGGTGAAGCTTATGACAAGTTACAGGTTGCCTCAGCGGAGGAATGGGAACCTTTAAAAAAAATAGCGAATAATTCCCTTAAAGAATTAGAAAAATCATTTGAGGAATTTAAAAATTCAACCTCGGAACATGCGAAAGAATATGTAAACCAAATAGAAGAATATTCCCAGGAAAAAATTGACCTGGGCGCTGAGTATATAAAAAACAATCCCTTTAAGAGTATCTTGCTTGCTGGTGGATTAGGCTTTATTGTGGGAAGGATCATTAAATGAAAGAAATAATTGATTTATTATCGCGCTTTTTATTTACGGATCTTATGCCTTTGTCAAAACCCGCGGGACTAGTCTATACGAGGCTTATGGCAAACTTGGGGGCTTTCTTTTTCCTGGTTTTTGGATATGTTCTCGGATGCAGGGCGCTCTATCATTATCTTGAGCCTATGTGGGGGGATGTTCTTTCCCTTTTGGCTTTATGCGGTTTGCTGATCATCACAAGTTGTCTGCTTTTTTTAGTTGGGTGGCTCTTAAAACCTTCTAAACATCCCCCTTTAACAGATTTTATTTCAACCATTGAAAAAATAGCGGGCGGGCTGCCAAGTGGTGAAATGGTAAAAAAAATCATCTCTCATATTTCGCCGAAAACACTCCTGGCTGTTTTTACAATCGCTGCCGTGGGTTCATACCTTTCTCATTTTAACAAAAAAGATATTTGATTTTGGATACAGTTTCAGGAAAGCGCCGGGATTTTCATAAAAAAGTAAGGTCAGGGTTTAAGAAGAGAAACGCCCTGCTAGCGAACGAGAGGAAATTCTTAACAATACCTGATTACCAACAATGTTCAGCTTGCTTTTGGGGCTTATTAAAACTAGGAGAATTCTTGATGTTTTACGACACATACCCCTAAATTTGACCAGGATTTTGTAAAAATAAACCGTCTAAAGCCAGTTGCTACGACAAAAATTAACCTCCATAACATATACTTAAACCCAAGGAATCACTGGCTAAATCAATGAATTTCCTAGTCCTGAAAAGCAAGCTGAACATTGTTGGTAATCAGGTAACAATATGCCAGGCGGAATCAAAGACCTTTATAGAAACTAAGAAACAACGATGCTGAGAACGCTCATAACTTTGTAAGCGCTAAAGAGGGGGGATTAAAATGCCATATCAAACGATATCTGATCTTCCACCAGCCATAAAAAATCACCTTCCCCTGCATGCGCAAGAAATTTACCGGGCAGATTTTAACAATGCATGGGAAGAATATGAAAACCCGCAAGAGAGAATGGGCGAAGTTTCCCGGGAAAAGACCGCCCATAAAGTTGCCTGGGCGGCTGTTAAGAAAAAATACGTTAAAAAGTGAGAAGAGTGGAAGAAGAAGGATTAAAGGCACGGGATCCCGCCCCTATTAATGAGTAGCCAGGCTATGGGCAAAACCGCAGGTTAGGTGGGGAGGGTGACCGTGTTGATCCAGTAGGCTAAAGTTTTGTGAAGTTGCTCTTTTATTTCACTATAGGAAAATGACATGTTAATAAAGCCGCTTGCATGCAAACAGTAGGACTTAAGCATATCTTCGTGGGAAGAATTTCTTGAGAAAACAACAACAGGCGTATTCTGGAGGCTTAAGCGGTGTTTAATATCTCTTAATACATCAAAACCATTAATAACAGGTATTGTCAAGTCAAGAAAGATCAGATCAGGTTTGGGAAAAAATAATGCTGAACTTTCTTCTAGTTTACGAAAAAAGTTGATTGCTTCTTCCCCATCGTGGCATGAAAAAACATTTAATTTTTCTGGAAACTCCATTAAAGCTTTCCGGAATAAGGCTTCATCATCCTTATTTTCTTCGATTAATAAAATATTACTGGGCGTTTGGGGTAGAGGAAGACTTTTTGGAAGGCCCTTATAGCCTTCATAAAAGAAAGCGACCTCCGTATTCAGTTCGTGAGCGATGATATAAAGCAAGCTCGCGGATATTTTATTCATTCCTGTTTCATAACGTTGTAATTGCTGGATAGAGATGCCTAATTTCATGGCGAGAGTTTTCAAAGGCCAACGCATTTTGGTGCGAAACGCCTTTACGCGTTTACCGAGGTATAGGTCAAGTTCATTAATATTGAGCGCCATGTAACCCTGCTTATTGTTCAAGTTAATTTAGAATAAAGGAGGATTAGCCCTTGATTTATTAAAGAGCCTCCCCTTTCTCACTACGTCTGCTTCATGAATTACACGAGAAGTTTATTTCTTTTTTAGCGTAGTATACGTAACCTTACCATAATTTGTAACCCTAAAGACATAACATTCCAGGCAGCCCCTATAACGTTAAAATTTTATATTTTTTCACTTTGTTAGATCGTTGAAAAATTTTTATACTTATGGAAAGTAAGCGTATAAACATAAGGGTGTAAGGAGTACAATATAATGATTATAATGAGAAAAAACATAAGATATGCAATAAAAGCGGTTTTCATTGTTTTGAGCTTAACTTACCTCACTTGTCCGTCAGTTTATGGGGCAGATTTGCCGCTTGTTCAAAGGCAAAAAAATATAAATGAAACAGCAAAAGGTCTTCAAAATCTTTCTCAATATGAAATCGCCATGAGAGGGTTTTTTACAGATAAAAGCGCCCTGAAAGCCCTGGATACCAATAATGGCGTTATCCTCAAGGCATTTAAATCAACTTTAAAATCGCGCCTTGTCCCAGATGTTAAAGAAACAGCCCGGAAAATTTATGACAAAAAAAAGGAGTTCCTTCAGCATACGGCCCATCAAGTATAGTAAAGCCATTTTGATATACATCCTTTACATGAGATGCGGAGGCCACAAAAAGAAAAGTTAGGTACGTACCCCTTTCACAGGAAAAAAGGAAAAGCGCTATGATTCGATATTATATTTTGATTATTGTTGCGACCCTGGTTACAGCTTGTGAAAAAAAAGATCCCCTCGAGCCAGGAGAGAAAAGTAAATATCCCTATCATCATCCAAGTCATTCCAATCCTGCGCTTACCCCCATAGAAAAGCCGGATCTCCAGGATGAGTATTATGATGCGCCGCAAGTATGATGAACCCGAACTATGGAATAGATTTTAATTAAATCCATGCACGTTTGGAGACGTATATTTTCATATAAACCAAGGACTTTTTGCGCCTTTCCAGGTGGAGAATTTCCAATCCCCAGCGCCATGATCCTTGGCAATTCTGAATCGCAAAGGGTAACCTGCTTAAAATATAATGACGCATACAAAAGGATCCCTATATTCCCGTCCAAACTCATCATCAAACGACTTGAATTGACTTCCGAAATGGCAGATATTCTAGCTATCATTCAGCTTTGAGACCACATCATGAACCAGGAACTTTTTCCCCCTGTTATCCCGGCGGCCTTGAAAGATTATCCTGCCGTTCAAAACATGGTGCGGCTTTATACCTATGGTTTATCCCCTGATTACGAGTTTATGGCAGTGGAGCGGGTACTTCCTGCTGATAGACTGTATGAGAGTTTTGACTTTCAGGGTTACTTTCAAGCTCCAATGAGAAAAGCTTACCCGATTAAAGTCAAAGATGAACTGAAAGGTTTTGTCTTACTCAAACAAGCGCCTACATCGCCAAACACACAGCCGGTTACTCATACAATAGAGGGTGGGAATTATAGCGCCCCAACCGTTTGGGTAGAAAAATACATAGGTTACTATCGAAGCTTATTCCATGGTTCTTGATTTCAACTCCGATTTCCAGCATGCTTTAGACCTTATGGAAAATACGCGCCTCAACCTCTTTATCACAGGCAGGGCCGGCACGGGGAAATCAACGCTTCTGAATTATTTCAGAACAAAAACACCAAAAAATATCGCTGTTCTTGCGCCTACAGGCGTTGCTGCTTTGAATGTTCAGGGGCAAACCATCCACTCTTTTTTCAAGTTTAAACCCGGCGTGACCCTGGAATCCGTCCGAAAACTTGAGAAAGACAAGGAACGGGATATTTACCGCAACCTCGATGCCATCGTTATTGATGAGATATCAATGGTTCGGGCAGATTTGCTTGATTGTGTTGATCGTTTTTTGCGTTTTAACGGCAAACATCCTCAAGAACCTTTTGGGGGGTTGCAAATAATTTTTATTGGGGATTTATACCAACTGCCCCCTGTTGTAACGTCCGAAGAGAAAGAAGCTTTTCAAACCCACTATAAAAGCCCTTATTTTTTTAGCGCGAAATTTTTTGAGACTTTTCGCATAGAGTTGATTGAACTCGATAAAATCTATCGTCAAAAAGACACGGGGTTTATTCATTTGCTCAATGCCATTCGGGATCAAACCTTCAACCAGGCTGATATTGCCAAACTGAATGCTCGCGTCAACGAGGCTTTCGACCCGCCAGACGACGACTATTTCGTTTATCTCACACCTTATACAGTGAACGCGCAATCCCTCAATGAAGAAAAGTTGGGGAAGCTACCAGGCAAGCTGCACCAATTCCAAGCCGTGATTGAGGGGGACTTTAAGAAAGACGGCTTCCCTACCCTCCCGCTTCTCAATGTCCGTGCCCATTCCCAAGTCATGATGGTCAACAACGACCCCAGAGGACGCTGGGTCAACGGGACAATGGGCAAGGTGTTTTCCATAGAGGAGAGGGAAGGTAAAGAGGTAGTGATTGTCAAACTGGAAACCGGGCTAAAAGTAAGCATCGTGCCGAACAAATGGGAAATATCGCAATTTTTTCTGGAAGAGGGGCAACTCAAGGCAAAGGCGGTTGGCTCCTTCACGCAATATCCCCTGGTCCTTGCCTGGGCGCTCACCATTCATAAAAGCCAGGGCAAGACCTTTGAGAAGGTTGTGTTTGATATTGGCAAAGGGTCTTTCACCCCCGGACAAGTTTATGTCGCTTTAAGTCGGTGTACCAGCCTTGAGGGACTGGTTTTAAAAAAGCCGCTTCAAAAGCATCACATGTGGATGAATACAGAAGTTATGAGATTCTTAACCCAGCTGGATTCTCAAAAATCAGAGGAAAAGTGTCCTTTGAAAACCAAGGTCATGCGCATCGAAGAAGCGATAAAATCCGGCGCCCCCCTAACCATGGCCTACCGTAAGGCTGATGACCAAAAAGTGACCATCATCGTCACTCCTTTGCGCATTGGCCCTATGAGTTATCAAGGGGAGGCATATTTAGGCATGGAGGGGATTTTCCAGGATTCTCCAGGACAAGAGGTTCAAGCGAGGGACAAAAGAGTTTTTAGGGTCGATCGGATCATTGACCTTGGCATGCCCTGCCAACAACCTATATGCTGACTTTGATTATGTAAAAGAATATTGCAACTATATAACCTATGGAATGATCTCCATATAATTAAAAAAATATAGAACGTGTCTTTTGGGCGGGACCCTATTTGATGTTCCCGATCCCCCATCTTTTCGTTCTGCCCAGAGCCTGGGGATCGGAAACCTCAAATAAATCTCATTTTATGGAGGAAAGAATGATTTTGTCTTTTTGCGCATTTGTCCTTGACAATGCACATAGCGGAATGTAATTGCTCACCCCCCGGTAGGGAGAGAGATGTTTTCTATGGGTCTTGGAGA